>NZ_QKSF01000003.1:0-266730 GCF_003234045.1 Curtobacterium sp. MCPF17_047
CTGAGGCGTCCGGGCGGGGGCGGGACGGGCCTCCCGGGCCGCTAGCATTGCCGGGTCCGCCCGCAACACCGAGCACCCAGCTCGGCGAACACAGGAGCTCTCCGTGGCACAGCCCTCCCGTCTCGACAGCGTCATCGCCCTGGCCAAGCGCCGTGGGTTCGTCTTCCAGTCGGGGGAGATCTACGGCGGATCCCGCTCCGCATGGGACTACGGGCCCCTCGGTGTGGAGCTCAAGGAGAACATCAAGCGCCAGTGGTGGCAGCGGTTCGTCCGCGGCCGCGGTGACATGGTCGGCCTGGACTCCGCCGTCATCCTGCCCCGCAAGGTGTGGGAGGCCTCCGGGCACGTCGCGACCTTCACGGACCCGCTGGTCGAGTGCCTGCACTGCCACCACCGGTTCCGCGAGGACCACCTGCTCGAGGCGTTCGAGGCGAAGAAGGGCCGCGCGCCCGAGGGCGGCATGGCCGAGATCGCCTGCCCGAACTGCGGCACCCGCGGCGAGTGGACCGAGCCCCGCGAGTTCAGCGGCATGCTCAAGACCTACCTCGGCCCGGTCGAGTCGGAAGAGGGCCTGAACTTCCTGCGCCCCGAGACCGCCCAGGGCATCTTCGTCGACTTCGCGCAGGTGGTCACGACCAGCCGCATGAAGCCCCCGTTCGGCATCGGCCAGGTCGGCAAGGCGTTCCGCAACGAGATCACACCGGGCAACTTCATCTTCCGCACGCGTGAGTTCGAGCAGATGGAGATCGAGTACTTCGTCCCGCCGGCCTCGGCCGAGGAGCACTACGAGCAGTGGATCGCCGACGCCGTCGCGTTCTACACGGACCTCGGCATCGACCCGGAGAACCTCCGCCGCTTCGACGTGCCGGACGGTGAGCGGGCGCACTACTCCGACGCGACCGCCGACATCGAGTACCGCTTCGGGTTCGCCGGCACCGAGTGGGGCGAGCTCATGGGCGTCGCGAACCGTACCGACTTCGACCTGAAGAACCACATCGAGGCGTCGGGGCAGGACCTCCGCTACTTCGACCAGGCCGCGAACGAGAAGTACGTGCCGTACGTCATCGAGCCGTCCTTCGGCCTGACCCGTGCGCTCATGGCGTTCCTGCTCGACTCCTACCACGAGGACGAGGCCCCGAACGCGAAGGGCGGCGTCGACAAGCGCACCGTCCTGCGCCTGGACCCGCGCCTGGCGCCCGTGAAGGCCGCGGTCCTGCCGCTGTCCCGCAACGAGCAGCTGTCGCCGGTCGCCCGCGGCCTGGCCGACGACCTGCGCAAGACGTGGAACGTGGACTTCGACGACGCGGGCGCGATCGGCCGTCGCTACCGGCGCCACGACGAGATCGGTACGCCGTTCTGCATCACGGTCGACTTCGACACGCTCGAGGACAAGGCCGTCACGGTGCGCGAGCGCGACACCATGGGCCAGGAGCGCGTCGGCCTCGACCGCCTGCAGGGCTTCCTGGCCGAGCGGCTGCTCGGCGCGTAGCGGCCGGTCACGGCCGCGCGGTCACGGCCGCGCGGTGCCGGTCGGACTCGCTCAACAGGAACCGCCCCGCGCCACGGGATCCCGTGGCGCGGGGCGGTTTCCGTTGTGCCCAGCCGGACGACGCCGTGCCCGCCGTGCCCGCCGTGCCCGCCGTGCCCGCCGTGCCCGCCGTGTCGCCGTGCCGCCGGGAATGCGCGGCACCGGCGCGCGTTGGGCTCAGCATGGACGACTCCGTGAAGGTCGATGTCTGGTCGGACATCGCCTGCCCCTGGTGCTACATCGGCAAGCGCAAGTTCGAAGCGGGCGTCTCCGCCTTCGGCGGCCCGGTCGAGGTCGAGTACCACTCCTTCGAACTCAGCCCGGACACCCCCGTCGACTTCGAGGGCACCGAGGCCGAGTTCCTCTCGCAGCACAAGGGCCTGCCGGTGCAGCAGGCGCAGCAGATGATCGACACGGTCGCCGGCATCGCCGCCCAGGTCGACCTGCACTACGACTACGACGCCCTCCGCCACACGAACACGGTCAAGGCGCACCAGGTCATCCACCTCGCCAAGCAGCACGGCAAGCAGCTCGAGATGGTCGAACGCCTCTTCGCCGCGTACTTCGAGCGGGGCGAGCACGTCGGGCAGGACGACTCGCTGGCCGACCTCGCCGCCGAGGTCGGCATCGACCGCGACGAGGTGCTCGCCACCCTCCGCGAGGACCGCCAGCTCGCCGCGGTCCGCGCCGACCAGTCCCAGGCGCAGGCGTACGGCATCAACGGCGTGCCGTTCTTCGTGATCGACGGCAAGTACGGCGTCTCGGGCGCGCAGGACCCGGCTGCGTTCGAGCAGGTCCTCCGCCAGGTCGTCGCGCTCCGTGAGTCGACGCCGCAGGAGGTCGCCGAGGCAGCCCAGCGCGCCGACGACGACGCGGCAGCGGATGCCGGGGCGACCCGATGACGGGCGCGTGGGTGGCTGCCGGGGACGGGTCGGGCCTCCCGGCCGGCCTGGGCCCACGCGAGCCGTTACCGACGCGTCGCGAAGCGGCGGGGCGGCCGAGCTCGTGGGGAGAGGGACGACCCGCCCTGCTGACGTTCGTCACGCCCGGCGGCGCTCCCGTCTGCGAGGGCGACTCGTGCTTCGTGCCGGGCGCCGAGGGGGACTGGTCCGAGGTCCCGGACTGACGGCGTCCGCCGTCACCGTCCGCGACGCAGCGCCTCGTTCGGCGTCTGCCGTCGCGGTACGCGACGCCGCGCCCCGGTCCGCTCATCGCGCCCCGGTCCGCTCATCGCGCCCCGGTCCGCTCATCGCGCCCCGTTCCGACGGGGCGCGACGCGTAGCGGGGCGCGACATGCGCAGCGGCGGGCGATCGGTGCGACGTGCGCGGCGGGGCGCGACCGGTGCGACGTGCGCAGTGGGGCGCGACCGGCGCGCTGCGCGACGCCCGTCAGGGGCGGACGGGTTCTTCGTCGGTGATGTCGGCGACCGTGGCGCCGTAGGCGGCGACGAGGGCATCGCCGTCGACGAAGGCGCTGGCCCCGTGCCGCCCGGCACCGAGGGCGATCCGTCGCCCGAGCACCCGTTCGTCGGCGAAGACGGGCAGGTCACCGGTCGCGCCGATCGGGGTGATGGTGCCGCGTTCGTAGCCGCTCGCATCGAGGGCGGTCGCCGCATCGGGCATCGAGAGCTTGTTCACGCCGACGACCGTGCGGAGCTTCTTCCACGCGATGCTCCGGCCGCCGGGGACGAGCGCGAGCAGGAAGCCGCCGTCGTGCCGCTTCACCACGAGCGTCTTGACGATGTCGCCCGGGTCGATGCCGAGCAGGGCCGCCGCGCCCTCGAGGGAGTCGGCCGCAGGACGTTCGACGACCTGCACGTCGAGGCCGCGGGCGGCGGCGTCGGAGTCGAAGCGGGTGACGGCATCCGGAACGGTCATGTGGAGAACGCTACCCGCGGGCGACGACGTGGGAGAATGGAGGTCGTATGACGATCACACAAGCAGCAGCAGCACCACTGCGCATCGGCCCGATCCAGGTCGATGCGCCCGTCGTGCTCGCCCCGATGGCCGGCATCACGAACATGGCGTACCGCCGCCTCTGCCGTGAGTACGGCGCCGGGTTGTACGTGTGCGAGATGATCACGTCCCGTGCCCTGGTCGAGCGGACGCCCGAGTCGATGCGGCTCATCCGGCACCACGAGTCCGAGACCCCGCGGTCGATCCAGCTGTACGGCGTCGAGCCGAACACCGTCGCCGAAGCCGCCACGATCCTGGTCGGTGAAGACCGCGCGGACCACATCGACCTCAACTTCGGGTGCCCGGTGCCGAAGGTCACGCGCAAGGGCGGTGGAGCGGCACTGCCGTGGAAGCTCGACCTGTTCCGCGACCTCGTCACGAAGACCGTCAAGGCCGCAGGCGACGTCCCGGTCACCGTGAAGATGCGCAAGGGCATCGACGGCGACCACCTGACCTACCTCGACGCCGCCCGCATCGCGCGTGACGCCGGTGTCGCGAGCGTCGCGCTGCACGCCCGCACCGCCAACGAGCACTACTCCGGGCAGGCCGACTGGTCGGCCATCGCGACCCTCAAGGAGACGATCACCGACATCCCGGTCCTCGGCAACGGGGACATCTGGTCGGCCGCCGACGCCCTGCGGATGGTCGACGAGACCGGCTGCGACGGCGTGGTCGTCGGTCGTGGGTGCCTCGGTCGCCCGTGGCTGTTCGGCGACCTGGCAGCGGCGTTCCGTGGCGAGGACCTCCGTGCGGCGCCGAGCCTCGGCGACGTCGCGGTCGCCTTCCGTCGGCACGCCGAACTGCTCGTCGAGTTCTTCGAGTCGGAAGAGCACGGCTGCCGGGACATCCGGAAGCACGTGGCCTGGTACTTCAAGGGCTACCCGATCGGTGGCGAGGTCCGCTCCGGCCTGGCGATGGCCTCCAGCCTGCAGGAGATCGACGACCTGCTCGGCCAGCTCGACTGGACCGCGCCCTACCCCGGCGCCGACGTCGAGGGCCCGCGTGGTCGTGCCGGTCACGCGAAGCGGACCGCACTGCCGGACCGCTGGCTCGAGAGCCGCGACGTCGACTCGGAGTTCCGCAAGGTCCTGGCCGCCGCCGAGATGCACCACAGCGGCGGATGAGCGCCACCTCGTCGTACGGCCCGGCCGACGCCGACCGCTGGTTCCCCGAGGAACACGGCAACCGGCGGAGCGACTTCGCCCGCGACCGTGCCCGCCTGCTGCACTCCAGTGCGCTGCGACGCCTGGCCGCGAAGACCCAGGTGCTCAGCCCGACGACGGGCCTGGACTTCGCTCGGAACCGCTTGACGCACTCGCTCGAGGTCGCCCAGGTCGGGCGAGAGCTCGCCGACAGCCTCGGGCTCGATCCGGACGTCGTCGACACGGCATGCCTGGCGCACGACATCGGTCACCCGCCGTTCGGCCACAACGGCGAGACCGCGGTCAACGCCTGGGCCGCCGGCATCGGCGGGTTCGAGGGCAACGCGCAGACCCTCCGACTGCTCACCCGGCTCGAGCCGAAGGTCTACGGCGACGACGGACGCGCCTACGGACTGAACCTGACGCGCGCCTCGCTCGACGCCAGCTGCAAGTACCCGTGGCCGGCGTCCCAGGGCGTCGGCGAAGCATCGTCCGGGCGCACGAAGTTCGGCTTCTACGACGACGACCACGAGGCGTTCGCCTGGCTCCGCGCCGGCGCACCCCGTCGGCAGCGCTGCATCGAGGCCCAGGTGATGGACCTGTCCGACGACATCGCGTACTCGGTGCACGACTTCGAGGACGCCGTGGTCGCGGGTTTCATCGACGTCGCAGCGCTTGGGGACCGAGTCGGCGAGAACGACATCGTCACCGCCATGCACGCGTGGGTGGGCGACGACCTCAGCCGCGACGAACTGCTCGAGGCGTTCGACCGGCTGCGTGGGATGTCGCTCTGGATGACCGCCTACGACGGCTCCCGGCAGGACCAGGCCCGTCTGAAGAACCTGACCAGTCAGCTCATCGGCCGGTTCGCCCGCACCGCGACGACCGCCACGCGGCAGGCGTACGCCTCCGGGTCGCTCGTCCGGTTCGCGGCGAGCGTGGTCACCCCGCCGGAGATCATCGGCGAGATCGCCGTTCTCAAGGGCATCGTCGCGGCGTTCGTGATGACGCAGGGGGACCGGCAGCCCGTCTACGAGGACCAACGACGGATCCTGACCGAGTTGCTCGATGCGATCGCCGCGCGTGCGGACTCGGCGCTCGAGCCCGGGTTCGCCGCCGACTGGCGCGCCGCCGGGGACGACGCCGGGCGGCTCCGCGCCGTCGTCGACCAGGTCGCCAGCCTCACGGACCAGGGTGCCCTGGCGTGGCACAAGCGCCTGGTCGTGGGGGAGCGCGAGCCCGTCCACATCGCGGTCTGAGTCGTCGCCGACCACCGCCGTCCACGCCGGTCGGTCGTCGTCGGCGCGCCGAACTAGAATCGTCGGGTGGCAGGGCTGATCGCGCGGAACGACATCGACGAGGTCCGCGCGCGCGTCAACATCGCCGACGTCGTGGGCGACTACGTCACGCTGAAGTCCGCCGGCGTCGGCTCGCTCAAGGGCCTGTGTCCCTTCCACGACGAGCGCACCCCGTCGTTCCACGTCCGCCCCCAGGTCGGCCGGTACCACTGCTTCGGCTGCGGCGAGGACGGCGACGTCTTCAGCTTCCTGATGTCGCAGGACCACACGACCTTCCAGGAGGCCGTCGAGCGGATGGCCGCGAAGATCGGCTTCACGCTCCACTACGAAGAGGGCGACGGCCCTCGCACCGACTACAACGCCCGGGCCCGGCTGATCGCGGCGAACGAGGCCGCGCTGGCGTTCTTCACCGCGCAGCTGACCACGGCCGCCGCAGAGCCGGCACGCCGGTTCCTCGGGGAGCGCGGCTTCGACCCGGCCGCAGCGCAGCACTTCGGCGTCGGCTTCGCCCCCAAGTCGTTCGACGCGCTCAAGGACCACCTCCGCGGCCTGCGGTTCAGCATCGACGAGATCGTCGCCGCCGGGCTCGTCAGCCAGGGTGACCGTTCCCCGTACGACCGGTTCCGCGGACGCCTGATGTGGCCGATCCGCGACGTCACCGGGGCGACGATCGGCTTCGGTGCCCGTCGCCTGCTCGAGGACGACAAGGGCCCGAAGTACCTCAACACGCCGGAAACCCCGATCTACCACAAGAGCCAGGTGCTCTACGGGCTCGACCTGGCCCGCAAGGAGATCGCGAAGGGCAAGCAGGTCGTCATCGTCGAGGGCTACACCGACGTCATGGCGTGCCACCTCGCCGGCATCACCACCGCGGTCGCCACCTGTGGCACGTCGTTCGGCGTCGACCACATCAAGGTCCTCCGCCCGATGCTCGGCGACTCCGCCGGACAGCACGTCTCGCAGCTCGGGCAGATCGTGTTCACGTTCGACCCGGACGAGGCGGGGCAGCGCGCCGCCTCCCGCGCGTTCGCCGAGGAGCAGCGGTTCGCCTCGCAGACGTACGTCGCGGTCGCCCCGGGCGGGCTCGACCCGTGCGACCTCCGACTGGCCCGTGGGGACGACGCGATCCGCCGCCTGGTGGAGAACCGCCGCCCGATGTTCGAGTTCATGATCCGCCGCCGGCTCGACGGCCACGACCTGGACACCGTCGAGGGCCGGGTCGGCGGGCTCCGCGAGTGCGCCCCCGTCATCGCGGACATCCGCGACCGAGCCCTTGCGGACGGCTACATCCGGAACACCGCCGGCTGGCTCGGGATGGAAATCGAGGACGTCCGCCGTGCGGTCGCCGCGGTCCGTCGGCGTCCGGCGGACGGCGGGCAGGGCTCTCGTGCGGGAGGCGCGTCCGGCGCCGGGCAGAACGGTTCCGGCAACGGGACCAACGGTTCCGGACACAACGGTGATGGTCCGGTCGTGCCAGAGGAACCGCAGGCGAGCATCCGGTCGCTGCCGGACGACCCGATCGCGCGGATGGAGCGCGACGCGGTGATGGCGATGGTGCAGCAGCCGCAGTCCGTCGGCGTCCCACTGCTCGCGCTGGCGGCGTCGGCGACGTTCTCGGCGCGCATGCTCTCGGTCGTCCGCGACGCCGTCATCGCGAACATCGACGCGGTGGGGGACCGGGCGTGGCTCGACAAGCTGCTCGGCGACGTACCGGCACCGTTCCGCTCCCTCGTGCAGGAGCTCGCGCTCGCACCGATCCCCGCCCGCTCGGACGAGGACCTGGCGATCTACTGCCGCGGCATCGTGGTGGCCCTGGTGGAACGCGACCTGCTCGCGCGGAAGGCATCGCTGCTCGGACAACTGCAGCGCACCGACCCGTCCGACCAGGAGCGTCGGGCAGATGTGCAGCGCCAGCTGATGGACCTCGACGCCCAGCGGATGCGGCTCCGCGCGGACACTCCCGGCGCCTGAACGCACCGCGGCGCCTCGCCCTGCCGAGGAGTGTCGAGTGTGCCCGGGGCGCCCGCGATCCCCGCGGAACCCAGGAGTTGCCCCACGCAACAGTCGACGTCAGGGCGCAAGGAAGCTGCGCGCCGCGCCGGGCACACTGCCTCCGATCATGCGCTCGCAGGCGCGATCCTGCGTTACAGCGGTGTAAACAATCGGTCCCCGGTGCCTCCTGATGTCTGGCAGGGTGTGACCATTGAACGTCCCTGCGACCGGACACAGCCCGTTCCACTCGGTCCCAGGACTCCTGCAACCACATCAGAGAGGCAATCGGACATGGCATCCGTTTCCACATGGGGCAAGCGCACCCTCGCACTCGGCGCCGGCGCCGCGGCGACCGCGCTCGTCCTCACCGGCTGCGCAGGCGGCACCAGCGGTGGCTCCGGCGACCTCGACGGCCTGATCATCGGCACGACCGACAAGATCACGTCGCTCGACCCGGCCGGCTCGTACGACAACGGCTCGTTCGCCGTGCAGAACCAGGTGTTCCCGTTCCTCATGAACACCCCGACGGGCAGCCCGGACGTCGAGCCGGACATCGCCACGAAGGCGGAGTTCACCGACCCGACCACGTACGAGGTCACCCTGAAGAAGGGTCTCGAGTTCGCGAACGGCAACAAGCTCACTTCGAGCGACGTCAAGTTCTCGTTCGAGCGTGACCTGAAGATCAAGAACGACAACGGCCCGTGGTCGCTGCTCGCGAACCTCAAGAGCATCGACACACCGGACGCCACGACGGTCGTCTTCCACCTCGACCACGCCGACCAGACCTGGCCGCAGGTGCTCTCCAGCCCCGCCGGTCCGATCGTCGACGAGGACGTGTTCTCGGCGACGAAGCTCACCAGCGCGGACGACATCGTCAAGGGCAACGCCTTCGCCGGCCAGTACAAGATCACCTCCTACAAGGAGAACGACCTGATCGCGTACGAGGCGAACGACAAGTACGACGGTGTCCTCGACAAGGCGAAGACCAAGGACGTCACCGCCCAGTACTTCACCAAGGAGACCGACCTGAAGCTCGCGGTCCAGAAGGGCGACGTCGACGTGGCGTACCGCTCCCTGACCCCGACCGACATCTCCTCGCTCCGCAAGGACTCGAAGCTGCAGGTCATCGACGGCCCCGGCGGCGAGATCCGCTACGTGGTCTTCAACTTCAAGACGCAGCCCTTCGGCACCGGCCAGAGCGACGCCGACGACGCGAAGGCACTGGCCGTGCGCCAGGCCGTCGCGGACGTCGTCGACCGTGACGAGCTCGCCAAGGAGGTCTACAACGACACCTACACGCCCGTCTACTCGATGGTGCCGGACGGTCTGACCGGTGCCGCGACGCCGTTCAAGTCGCTCTACGGTGACGGCAACGGTGCGCCGGACGTCGACAGGGCCAAGAAGACGCTGGCCGACGCCGGTGTCTCGGGCAAGATCGAGCTCGACATCCAGTACTCGCCGGACCACTACGGCTCGGCCTCGGACGACGAGTACGCCACGCTGAAGACCCAGCTCGAGGACTCCGGCCTGTTCACCGTGAACATCCAGTCGACGGTCTACACGACCTACGCCGTGGAGCGCACGAAGGACGCCTACCCGCTGTACCAGCTCGGTTGGTTCCCGGACTTCTCGGACGCCGACAACTACCTCTCGCCGTTCTTCACGAAGGACAACTTCGTGCAGAACCACTACGACGACCCGACCATCCAGGGTCTGATCGCCGACGAGCAGGAAGAGTCGGACGCCGACAAGCGTGCCGCGATCATCGAGAAGGCCCAGCAGCGTGAGGCCGAGCAGATCTCGACCCTGCCGCTCCTGCAGGGCAAGTCGGTCGCCGTGGCCGGCAAGGACGTCAAGGGTGTCACCCTCGACGCGTCCTTCAAGTTCCGCTACGGGACCATCACCAAGTAACCAGACGCACGGAAGGGGGCGCTCCCACGAGGAGCGCCCCCTCTCGGCGTCATGCGAAAGGCACAGACCCCGTGACCCTCACGAACCCAGAGGCGATCGAGACCGAGCCCACGAAACCCCAGGCACAGCGACGTGCCAAGGGACAGGGCGGCGGACTCGGCCGGTACATCCTCATCCGCTTCCTCCTGATCTTCCCGACCGTGTTCATCCTGGTGACACTGGTCTTCTTCCTGATGCGTGTCGTCGGGAACCCGATCACCGCCTCGGTCGGCGGGCGGCTCACGCCCACGCAGCTGCAGGAACGCCTGCACGCCGCGGGCTACGACCGCCCGGTGATCGTCCAGTACATCGAGTACCTCGGGCAGATCGTCCGCGGCGACTTCGGCTCGTCCGTCACCGACAACCGCCCGGTGACCGAGATCATCCTGCAGTACGGCGGCGCGACGGCGGAACTGGTGTTCTACGCCCTCATCGTCGCCCTGGTGCTCGGCATCCCGCTCGGCATGCTCGCCGCCTACCTGCGTGACAAGTGGCCCGACGTGCTGCTCCGTGCCCTCGCGATCCTGACGTATGCGACGCCGGTGTTCTTCGGTGGCCTGCTGCTCAAGCTCGTGTTCTCGGTGTGGCTCGGGTGGCTGCCGCTCGGTGACCGGGCCTCGACCCGGGTGCAACTCATCCTGGACCGGATCGAGAACCCCACCGGGGTGTTCCTCATCGACGCGATCCGCACCGGCAACGGCCAGATCATCAGCGACGTCCTGCAGCACGCGGTCCTGCCGGCGCTGACGCTCGGCCTGCTGACCGCCGGCATCTTCCTCCGACTGGTGCGGGCGAACATGATCGGCTCCCTCGGGTCCGAGTACGTCGACGCCGCCCGCTCCCGGGGTGTGCGCGAGTCCCGGCTCGTCCGGACGCACGCGTTCCGTCCGGCGCTCGTGCCGATCATCACCGTGATGGGCCTGCAGATCGCGATGCTGCTCGGCGGCTCGGTGCTCACCGAGACCACCTTCGGCTGGCGGGGGCTCGGGTTCGAGCTCAACCAGTACCTCTCCGCCCGTGACTTCGTCGCCGTGCAGGGCATCGTCGCGATGCTGGCGGTGATCGTCGCCGTCACGAACTTCGTCGTCGACGTCGTCGCGGCGCTCATCGACCCGAGAGTGAGGTTCTGACGATGTCCGACATCACCCTCGTCGACCGCCACGAGCCGCTGTGGAAGCGGCTCCCCGTCGTCGTCCAGCTCCGTCGGAGCACCGGATGGCAGCGCGCCATGCTCATCGTCGGCGTGGTCATCTGCGCCCTCTACCTGCTCGTTGCGGTCTTCGCCCCGCTCATCGCGCCGTACGGCTTCGGTGACCAGCAGGGTGCCGACGGCGTGAACTTCCCCCGCACCGGCGCCCCGAGCGCCGAGCACATCTGGGGTACCACCGTCGGCGGCCTCGACGTGTTCAGTCGCGTCGTCTACGGCGCGCGCACCGCGGTGCTCGTCGTCATCGTCGCGGTGGTGGTCTCCATCGCGATCGGAGTCGTCCTCGGCATGGTCTCCGGGTACATCGGCGGCTGGCTCGACCGCGTGCTCGTGGTCGTCGCCGACGCGATCTACGCGTTCCCGTCGCTGCTGCTCGCGATCGTCGTCTCGATCGTGGTCTCCGGCGGCCGGTCGACCTACTGGGGCGGCATCACGGCGGCGGCGATCTCGATCACCGTCGTCTACATACCGCAGTACTTCCGGGTGGTCCGTGCCGAGGCCGTGCGCCTGAAGAACGACGCCTTCGTCGAGTCGGCCCGGGTCATCGGCACGAACCCGTGGCGCATCATGACGCGGCACGTGCTGCGGAACTCGACCCGGTCGCTGCCGCTGATCCTCACCCTGAACGCGAGCGATGCGGTGCTCACCCTGGCCGGCCTCGGCTTCCTCGGGTTCGGCATCGGCCCGACCCAGGGCGCCGAGTGGGGCTACGACCTCAGCCGTGCACTGTCCGACGTCGCGAGCGGCGTCTGGTGGACCGGCGTCTTCCCGGGCATCGCGATCGTGCTGCTCGTCCTCGGTGTGACGTTCATCGGCGAGAGCCTCAATGACATCTCCGATCCCCGCCTGCGCGCACGCCGGCGGTTGAAGCAGCTGGTCTCCACGCGCGACAAGGCGACCAACGCGGAAGGGGCAGCAGCATGACCGGCAGCACCACGGGCCTCCCGTCCGACACGGGCCGCACCGCGGCCGACCCGGTGGTCGTCGTCGACGACCTCACCGTCACCTTCGCGACCGACGGCGGCGCCGTCGACGCGGTCAAGGGCGTCAGCATCGACGTCCGCCCCGGCGAGGTCCTCGCGCTGGTCGGCGAGTCCGGCTCGGGCAAGTCGGTCACGGCGCGGAGCATGCTCCGGCTGATGCCCGAGACCGCGACGCTCGGCGGTGCGGTCCTGCTCGACGGCACCGACGTCGTCGCGGTGGGTTCCCAGAAGCTGCGTGAGCTGCGCGGCACCGCCGGTGCGATGGTCTTCCAGGAGCCGTCGACGGCGCTCAACCCGGTGTTCACGGTCGGGTGGCAGATCGCCGAGGGGCTGCGCGCACACGGTGGTGTCTCCAAGAAGGAGGCCCGCGCGAAGGCGATCGACTACCTGCGTCGCGTCGGCATCCCCGACCCGGAGACGCGCGTCGACCACTACCCGCACCAGTTCTCCGGGGGACAGAAGCAGCGCGTCGTCATCGCGAGCGCGCTCGCCCTCGAGCCGAGCGTCATCATCGCCGACGAGCCGACCACCGCCCTCGACGTGACGGTGCAGGCCGAGATCCTCGACCTGCTCCGCCGGTGCCGCGACGAGTTCGGCGCGGCGATCGTCATCATCACGCACAACATGGGCGTCGTCGCCGACCTGGCCGACCGCGTCGCCGTGATGTACCAGGGCGAGGTCGTCGAGGAAGCCCCCGTGGAGCAGCTCTTCGCCGCACCGCAGGCCGACTACACGAAGCGCCTCCTCGCCGCCGTGCCCCGGCTCGAGGCATCGACCGGCGTCGCCCGTCGTGCCCTCATCACCGAGGACGTCGAGCCGGTCGTGTCCGCGAAGGGGCTCGAGATCGAGTACCCGGGGCGGCTCGGCTCGCCCGCGTTCCGCGCGGTCAAGGGCGTCGACCTGGCGATCCGGCCCGGTGAGGTCCTCGGCCTGGTGGGGGAGTCCGGCTCGGGCAAGACCACCATCGGTCGCGCCATCGCCGGCCTGACGAAGATCACCGGTGGCTCGCTCAACGTCCTCGGCACCGAGATGCTCGGGTACAAGGAGCGCGACTTCAAGCGGCTGCGGAAGGACATCGGGTTCGTCTTCCAGGACCCGGCGACCTCCTTCAACCCGCTGCTGACGATCGCCGAGTGCGTCGCCGAGCCGCTCGTCGTGCACGGGGTCGCCTCGTCGCCCCGTGCCGCGCGCAAGCAGGTGGACGAGCTGATGGAGGCCGTGCAGCTGCCCGCCGCGTACGGCGACCGGTACCCGCACGAGCTCTCCGGCGGACAGCGGCAGCGTGCCTCGCTCGCGCGGTCGCTGGCGCTCCGGCCGAAGCTGCTCATCGCCGACGAGCCGACGAGCGCGCTCGACGTGTCGGTCCAGGCGCGCGTGCTGGAGCTGTTCCTCGAGCTCCAGCAGGACTTCGGCTTCGCGTCGCTGTTCATCAGCCACGACCTGGCCGTCGTGGGTGCACTGTCCGACCGGATCGCCGTGCTGTACCGCGGTGACCTGGTCGAGACCGGCACCACGGCCGAGGTGCTCGGCGCCCCGCAGCACCCGTACACGCGGCGGCTGCTCGCCTCGCTGCCGGTGCCGGACCCGACGGAGCAGGCGGAGCGACGGCGTACGCTGGAGCGACTGGAGCAGGCCGGGGCCTGACCGACGGTGACACACCGTCGGGTGCACCCCGACCAGCCAGGAGGCCCGGCCACGTCCGCGACGCACGTCGCGCGGACGAGTGGTCCGGGCCTCCCGTCCGGTGTGGACCGCGGCAGGGCGCGCGCGGCAGGAGAAGGGGTTCCATGACCGGGGAGAACGGTCCGGCCGTCGTCGCGGACGACGTCAGCATCGAGTACCGGGGCGGGCCGGTGAAGAACCCGATCCGCGCGGTCGACGGCGTGAGCCTGACGCTCGGGTGGGGTGAGATCCTCGCGGTGCTCGGCGAGTCCGGCTCCGGGAAGTCCACCTTCGCCGCCGCCGTCGCCGGACAGCTCGGGACGCACGGCGAGGGGGAGGGCGCGCACCGTCGTCGGATCGTCGGCGGGGAGCTCAGCGTGCTCGGCCAGCCGACACGTCGGCTCCGGCAGTCCTCGCGGCGCTACACCCGCCTGACCGGGCAGATCGGCTACCTGCCGCAGGACGGCGCGGACCGGCTGCGTCCGGACCTGCTCGTCGGCGAGGCGATCGCCGAACCGATCTACGCCCGCGACCGCCGGTTCGACCGGAAGGAAGCCGGACTCATCGTCGCCCGTCTGGTCGACGCGGTCCACCTGCCGCTCGGTGTGCTCCGGCTCAACACGTGGGAGCTGTCCAGCGGGCAGCGCCAGCGCGTCGCCCTGGCCCGTGCGCTCGTCCTCGAGCCGGAGCTGCTCGTCGCGGACGAACCCGCGCGCGGCGTCGACGTGCTCGTCCGCCAGTCCGTCCTGGAGGCCCTGGCCAGCCTCCAGCGGCACCGCCAGTTCGCCGCGATCGTCGTCTCGAGCGACCTCCGTGAAGCACGGGCGTTGGCGGACCGGGTCGCGGTCATGAGCGGGGGACGACTCGTCGGGCTCGGCACCTTCGACGAGGTCCTCGACAACCCGTTGGACCCGTACGTCAGGACACTCGCGGCGACGGCGTCGCGACCGGTGAAGCGCAAGCCGGCCACGGCCGGCCGCGGAGGAGTGCGGCAGGCATGAGCGGTGCGACAGACAAGAGCGGTGCGACGGGCACGAGCGGTGCGACAGGCGCCGGCGAGCAGCAGGCACGGGGTCACCGCGCGGTGGTGACCGACGCCGGGCGACCCTTGCCGGTCGGCATCCCGACGCCCGGGTCGGTGACGATCCTGCCGACGTCGACCGCACTGCACGAGGACGCGGTGCGCCGCGCCGGCGGCAGCCTGGCCGACCTGGGCGACGACACCCGCGGCATCGTGTGGCTCGACGCCGGCGATCCGGACGGCCTGCAGGACGCCTTGACGACCACGCCCGGGGTGACCTGGGTGCAGCTGCCGTTCGCGGGCGTCGACGCCTTCGCGCACCTGATCGCCGAGCACGGCGACCGCGTGCTCTTCACCTCGGCCAAGGGCGCCTACGCGGAACCGGTCGCCGAGCACGCGCTGGCCCTGACCCTCGCGACGCTCCGCGTGCTGCAGAAGCGCGCCCGGACCGCCACCTGGTCCCGGGAGCCCGAGGGCATGTCGCTGTACGGGCGGCACGTGGTGCTCATCGGCGCGGGCGGGATCGCGCTCGAGTACCTGCGGCTCGTGGCGCCGTTCGACGTCCGCGTGACCGTCGTCCGCCGGTCGTCGGAGGCTGTGCCCGGGGCAGCGCGGACCGTCACCACGGACCAGCTCGACTCGGTCCTGCCGGACGCCGACGTGGTCGTGGTCGCGGCGGCGATGACCGCGGACACGTCGAAGCTGCTCGGCGCGCACCAGTTCGCGATCATGCCGGACCACGCCCGTCTGGTGAACATCGCGCGCGGGGGACTCGTCGACACCGACGCCCTCGTGGACGCGCTGCGCTCCGGGGCGATCACCGCGGCCGGACTCGACGTGACCGACCCGGAGCCGCTGCCGGACGGACACCCGCTGTGGAGCGAGCCGGGCGCGCTCATCACGCCGCACCAGGCGGACACCCCGGAGATGGTCGCACCGCTCCTGGCCGAGCGGGTCGGCACGAACGTGCGGGCGTTCCTCGACGGTGACGGCACGGGGTTCGTGGGCGTCGTGGACCCGGCCGCGGGGTACTGATCCGCCGGTCCCGGACGCCACGCCCGGGATGCACCGCCGATGTCCCGGTGCCACTCGGGGGTCTGCTACAGTTTCACCTGCTGTTCAAGCGGACAGTGATCCTCGATAGCTCAATTGGCAGAGCAGCCGGCTGTTAACCGGCAGGTTGTTGGTTCGAGTCCAACTCGGGGAGCGACAGGCCCTCACCCTCCGGGGTGGGGGCCTTTTCGTTCCTACCGCGGGCCCTGCGCTCCTGTTCCCTGGTACTCCTGGCGCTCGTGTCACCGCGCGGCCCGGGCCAGAGTGTCCGCGGTTCCCGGGCGTCGTGGTGCGCTTCCACAGCCGAGGTGCCGGCGGAACCTGTTAACGTCCACAGGTGCTCCTCCGACCTCGACGCTCCACGACGCTCGTCGCCGTGCTCGCGCTCGGAGTCGCTGCCACCGCGCTCACCGGGTGCTCGTCGACCGAGACCGAGGCGCGCGCCGACGCCGCCAGCGGGTCGGCGGCCACAGCGACCACGGCGCCGTCGGGGTCCTCCGCTCCGACCGGCACCTCGCCGATCGTCTTCGCGTTCACCTGCACCGTCGGTGACGGTCCGGAGGTCCAGACCTACACGACCTCGTCCGCTGTGTGGCAGGACCGGCGCACCTCGTGCACGGCCGCCCCGATCACGGGCACGGTCCCGTCGGCACAGCAGCAGTCTGCAGTCGACGCCGCTCAGGGAGACGCCACGCTCGAGGAACTCGCCGCGGGCTGCGCGGTCAGTGGGACCGGGCCGTGGCGCTCGGCGGTCGAGACCGTCGAGCAGGAACACGTGGCCGCCGGACTCGAGCGGTACTGCCCGGGACATCCGGACATGGCACGACTCCGGGACGCACTGGACGCGCACCGCGGCTGACGCTGCTGCGGTCAGCCCTCGGGGTGGTCGCGCCCCGGCAGCCACGACTGGCCCGGGCCACCCCAGCTGGCCTTGCGGATCGCCTTCTGCACCTGCTTGGCGTACGGGTGGACGAGTCGGTCGGCGTACAGGACGCCGTCGAGGTGGTCGTACTCGTGCTGGAACACGCGGGCGAGCCAGCCGTGCGCCTCGATCTCGAACGGCTCGCCGTGCTCGTCGACGGCCCGCAGCAGCGCTGACCCGGAACGGCGGAGCGGGAACCGTTCCCCGGGTACGGACAGGCACCCCTCGGACTCGTCGTCCTCGTCGAGTTCCTCGATCGACTCCGGCACCGGGGGAGTGGTCCACAGCACCGGGTTGATCGCGACGCCGCGCCAGAGCACGTCGTCGTCGTCGGTCCACGAGTAGACGAACAACCGCTGGCCGACCCCGACCTGCGGACCGGCGAGCCCGACGCCCGGCGCCAGGTCCATCGTCTCGAACATGTCGGCCACGAGTGTGCGCAGGTCGTCGTCGAAGACGGTCACCTCGGTCGCGGGGGTGTGCAGGACGGGTTCACCGGTGATCCGGATCGGGAGGACGGCCATGCAACCAGGGTATCTGCGCGCGTCGGATAGCCTCGACCCGTGACACCGGACCTGCCGATCCCCGACGTGGTGCAGAACCTGACCCCGTTCCAGGCGCTCATGATCCCCGTCGCCCTCGTCGGCGCCGTGTTCCTGTCGCTCGGCGCGCAGTTCCAGAGCCGCGGGGTGCAGCGGGTGGAGGCGCGTCTCGGGCAGCAGTCGAAGGGGTTGTCGGTCCGCCACGTCCTCGCGCTCCTCGGCAGCGGCAACTGGGTGCTCGGCACGCTGATGCTCGGTGCTGCGATCGTGCTCCAGCTCGTGAGCATCACCTACGCGCCGCTCATCGTCGTGCAGCCCCTCGGTGCCGTGGCCCTCGTGGTCACGACGTGGTTCTCGTCGCGGAGCTCGGGCGTCCCGCTCGGCACCCGCGCTCGCCGTGCCGTGTGGACGTGCATCGGTGGCGTCGGGCTGTTCGTGCTCATCGCCGCGCTCTACGGCCGCGAGAGCCCGATCGGCCGCGGGCAGCTCATCACGGTGCTGGTGGTCCTGGCGGTCGTCCTGACGCTCGTAGTGATCTCGTTCCGTCTGGTCGCCAAGCGGCGCAACGCGCTGTACTACATCATCGGCGCGGGCATCCTCTACGGCTTCGTCGCGACCCTGGCGAAGGTCACGCTGAACCGCATCGTCAACGGCACCTTCGACTGGGTCACCGCCTTCGCCATCGTCGGGGTCGTCGTCGCCTCGGCCGTCGGCGCGTACTTCGTGCAGAACGCCTACTCGAGCGGTTCGGCCGACCTCGTGATCGCGGGCCTGACGGTCGTCGATCCGATCGTCGCCGTCGGGATCGGTGTCATCGTCCTGGACGAGGCCGCCGGCGCTCCCGTCGGTGCCGGGATCGGCTTCCTCGTCGCCGGTGCGATCGCGATCACCGGGGTGTTCCTCCTGGCGAAGCACCACCCCGACTCGCGACGGTGACGACGGACGGGAGGCGCGCCTCCCGTCCGTCTCCCTGCCCGCGTCCGACGCTCGGTGCCGTACCGGGGGATGACGCGGGTCCGCCGCGCGGCTGAGGCGGGCGGCCAGAGGGGTGCGGTAGCGTTCCGAACCGACCAGACCGGCGTACGACGACCACGCGCGCCGGCGTTCGCGACGAGAGGACGACCCCCGCCGTGTCAGCAGACGCCACGACCGAGACGACCGACACCACGGCCGCCACCGGAGGGCGACGGCCGCTGCGGGTGCTCATCGCCGCCGACACCTTCGCGCCCGACGTGAACGGTGCCGCGACCTTCACCGAGGAGCTCGCCCTCGGCCTCGCCGCACGTGGGCACGAGGTGCACGTCATCGCCCCGTCCTGGAACCGGTGGCACGCCGGGTCGTTCGACGAGGAGTACCGGGGCGTGACGCTCACGGTGCACCGCCTGGCCTCGTACCGGTGGCCCGCCCACGAGTGGTACCGCTTCGCCTGGCCCTGGACGGTCCGCAAGCACACCGCGCCGATCATCGCGGCGCTGCAGCCCGACGTCGTGCACATCCAGTCCCACATCGTCGTCGGCCGCGGTGTCGCCCGCGAAGCGCACGACCGGGGGATCCGGATCATCGGCACCAACCACTTCATGCCGGAGAACCTGCTCGAGTACACGCCGTTCGGCAAGCGCACGACGCCGCTCGCGCTGAAGATCGCCTGGGCGGACGCGGCGAAGACCTACCGGTTGGCCGAAGCGATCACCACACCGACCGAGCTCGCCGCCGACTACCTGCGTGACGCCATCGCCGGGCAGCCGGTGCTCGCGATCTCGTGCGGGATCGACGCCTCCCGCTACACGCCGGCGACCGGGCGTGCCGCGGTCAACGACATCGTCTTCGTCGGCCGGGTCGCGCCGGAGAAGAACCTCGACGTCATGGTCCGGGCCCTCCCGCTGCTGCCCGCCTCGCTCGACGCCCGCTTCACGATCGTCGGCGACGGCGACATGATCCCGAAGTTGACCGCCCTCGCGGAGGAGCTCGGGGTCGAGGACCGGGTCCGGTTCCTCGGGTTCGTGTCCGACGAGGTGAAGCTCCGGACGCTGACCGAGGGGTCCGTCTTCGTGATGCCGTCCACCGCGGAACTGCAGAGCATCTCGTCGCTCGAGGCGATGGCCTCCGGCCTGCCCGTCGTGGCGGCGGACTCGATGGCGCTGCCGCACCTGATCGACGGCAACGGGTACCTGTTCACCCCGGGCGACGAGCACGACCTCGCGGCGAAGCTCACCTCGGTGCTGACCGCGCCGGACGCCGAGTACCAGGACATGCGGCAGCGCAGCCTGACCATGATCGAGGCACACGACATCAACCGCACGCTCTCGACGTTCGAGGCGCTGTATCGTGGGGAGCCGGTGGCCTCGGCCCCCGAGGGGCGGTAGCCAAGCTGGTCAAGGCAGTCGGCTCATAACCGAACGATTCGCGGGTTCAAGTCCCGCCCGCCCTACGTGCACCTGCCGTCCAAGAAGCGCCCTCCCGAAGACACGAGTCACGCGCCCACCCCGAACGTGATGTTCGAGGTGAGCCGGGCGGGCACGGGCGTGCGCGTGAACGCCTTCCGCATCGGGTTCATGGGTGCGATCGGGGTGCTCGTCGCGCTGCTGGCCGGCTCGCTCGTCCACGAGCTGAGCACGGTGCTCGTGTACATCGGCGTGGCGCTGTTCATCGCACTCGGCCTCGACCCGCTCGTCACCCTGCTCGAGCGGTACATCCCGCGGTGGGCGGCGATCCTCATCGTGGTGGTCGTCGTGCTCGGGGCGTTCGTCGGCGTCGTGTTCGCGATCGTGCCGATCCTGGTGAACCAGGCCACCAACCTGGTGCAGAACTTCCCGGAGATCGTCGGGGACATCTCGGAGCAGGGGTGGGTGCAGGACCTGGCGCGGCAGTTCGAGGGCTCGTTCGACGTCGATCACGCACTCGAATCCGCGCAGAAGTTCGTCGAGAACCCGGGCAACCTGCTCAGCCTCGGCGGCGGGATCCTGGCGGTCGGCACCGGCATCCTGTCGGGACTGACCGGTGCGCTCATCGTCATCATCCTGATGCTCTACTTCCTCGCCTCGATGCGCAGCCTGAAGACGATGGTCTACCGCTTCGTCCCGGCCTCACGCCGCGACAACTTCGTCGAGGTGAGCGAGCAGGTGACCTCGTCCGTCGGCCGGTACGTGGTCGGGCAGATCACCCAGGCAGGCATCAACGGTGTGCTCAGCATCATCTGGCTGCTCGTCATCGGTGCACCGCTGCCGGTGCTGCTGGCGTCCTTCGCGTTCCTCGGCTCGCTCATCCCGCTGGTCGGGACGCTCGGTGCGGCCGTCCTCATCTCGCTGCTCTGCTTCTTCGCGTCACCCGCGACGGCGCTGGCCGCAGCGATCTACTACCTCGTCTACATGCAGGTCGAGGCCTACATCATCTCGCCGCGCATCATGTCGCGGGCCGTCCAGGTGCCGGGTGCGCTCGTGGTCATCGCCGCGGTCGCCGGTGCCACGATCGGCGGGGTGCTCGGCGCCCTCGTCGCGGTGCCGGCAGCGGCGTCGGTGATCATCATCGTGCAGAAGGTCATCTACCCGCGCCAGGAGCTCTCCTAGCACGCTCGGTCCGGCCTGCTCCGTGGTTCGGGGCCTGCGGTTCTCCACGGACATGGTGCGGATGGTTGCCGTTCCCAGTCGGCACCTGTCATGATGAGCGTGTCCTCCGGGACATCACAATCGCATACCGATGGTCCCGAACGGGTCCTCCGCTGTACAGGTCGATGGGGAAGTCGCACCTGACGATCGGAGGAATCGTGACTGGGTCAACGTCAGGAGTGCTCTACGTGCACTCCTCACCACGCGCGCTCTGCCCGCACGTCGAATGGGCAGCAGGTCGCGCGATGAACCGCGCCGTGAACTTCTCGTGGCTCGACCAGCCCGCACTCGACGGTTCGCGCCGCACCGAGTTCACCTGGTCCGGGCCGATCGGGTCCGGTGCGGCGATCGCCTCTGCGCTCCGCGGGTGGGAGCACCTGCGCTTCGAGGTCACCGAGGACGCGACGACCGACTCCGACGGCGGACGCTGGATGCACACGCCCGACCTCGGCGTCTTCTACGCGCAGACCGACGTCACCGGCAACATGGTGGTCCCCGAGGACCGCATCCGCTACGCGATGGAGATCGCCGGCAGCAACGCCCTCGAGCTGCACCGGGAGCTCCGGCTCGCGCTCGGGCAGGCCTGGGACGACGAGCTCGAGCCCTTCCGCCACGCTGCCGAGGGCAACCCCGTCGTCTGGCTGCACCGCGTCGGCTGAGTGTCCACGTTCCTCCCGTCACACCGAACGCCGTCCTCCGGGGCGGCGTTCGGCGTTCCGGGCATGCGCTGGGTGGGGTGCGCTGGGTGGGGTGCGCCGGGGTGTGTGCGCCGGAGTGGACGCGCCCGGCACCTGTCGCCGAGCGGTCACGTTCTGTCGGTTGCGGGTCTCCAGACCGACGGTTGGTGGGAGGTGAGCGGGGTGTCGTGACCGCACGGCGTGCGCCCGCAGAGCCCGGCCGGCCCGGACGAACAGGAGGCCCGCCCCGCGACGCGAGACGGGCCTCCGGGCCGGAACGTGGATCAGACCGAACGGAACGCCACCACGGCGTTGTGCCCGCCGAAGCCGAACGAGTTGCTCACCGCGAGCAGATCCCCCTGGGGCAGGTCGCGCGGCGCGGTCGCGACGTCCATCACGATCTCCGGGTCCTGCTCCGTGAGGTTGATCGTCGGTGGGGCGACCCGGTTCTCGAGCGCGAGGACGGTGAAGACCGCCTCGATCGCGCCGGCCCCACCGAGCAGGTGCCCGGTCGACGCCTTCGTGGCGGACACGACGACGGAGTCGAGGTGGTCGCCGAAGACACGACGCATGGCGTGGTACTCGGCCACGTCGCCGACCGGGGTGGAGGTCGCGTGGGCGTTGACGTGCGCGACGTCCTCGCGGCTGGCGTCGGCGTGCTCGAGCGCCATGATGACGGCACGGGCGGCCGCGGAACCCTCGGGGTCCGGTGCGGTGATGTGGAACGCGTCTGAGGTGATGCCGGACCCGGCGACCTCGGCGTAGATGTGCGCACCGCGGGCCTCGGCGTGCTCCTTGGTCTCGAGGATCAGCGCAGCGGCACCGTCGGCCAGCACGAAGCCGTCGCGTGTGACGTCGTAGGGACGGGAGGCGGTCTCGGGGGAGTCGTTCCGGCGGGACAGCGCCTGCATCGCGGCGAACGCGGCCAGCGGCAGCGGGTGCAGCGCGGCCTCGGCGCCACCGGCGATGACGATGTCCGCATCGCCGAACGCGACGTGGCGGTACGCCTCGGCGAGCGACTCGGTGCTCGAGGCGCACGCGGACAGGTAGGTGCGGGCGCCGCCACGGGCGCCGAACTCCATCTCGATGGCGGCGGCGGGACCGTTCGCCATGAGCATCGGGACGGTCATCGGCAGGACACGACGGGGACCGCGCTCACGCAGGGTGTCCCACGCGTCGAGCAGCGTATTGACGCCGCCGATGCCGGTGGCCCAGTCGACGATGAGACGCTCCGGGACGACGGTCTCGGCGTTGATGCCGGCGTCGGCCCAGGCCTCACGTGCGGCGATGAGCGACAGCTGCGACGAGGGGTCCAGGCGCTTCGACTCGGGGCGGGTGAGCTGGTCGGTGACGAAGCGGCGCGCCTGGCCGGCGAACTCGACGGGGAGCTCCAACTCGGCGTAGCGCGGGTCTTCGATGCGGGTGACACCGGACTCGCCGGCGAGCAGCGCCGCCCAGGATTCCTTGGCGGTCGCAGCGAGGGGACTGATCGCACCGATCCCGGTGACGACGACGGTTCTCTTGGTCATGAACGACGGTTCTTTCTGCGAGGGACAAGACGAGCGCCGCAGGCCATGACTCGAGGGTCAGCGGCCCGCGGCGCTCAGGAAGCTCGTTTCAGGCCTGGGCCTTGACGATGAAGTCGACGGCGTCGCCGACGGTCTTGAGGTTCTTGACCTCTTCGTCGGGGATCTTGACGTCGAACTTCTCTTCGGCGTTCACGACGATGGTCATCATCGAGATGGAGTCGATGTCGAGGTCGTCGGTGAACGACTTGTCTGCGGCGACGGTGTCGGTAGCGATACCGGTCTCGTCGTTGATCAGCTCGGCCAGGCCGGCGAGGACTTCTTCGTTGGACAGGGCCATGAGTGTTCTCCTTGAGGGGGGTGTCGTTTGACCGTGGGACAGCCTAGGGCACGGGCACTGCCCGCGCCCGGAGGCGCGTGGGACTAGGGGAGGACGACCACCTGCGCGCCGAACACGAGTCCGGCGCCGAAACCGATCTGGAGGGCGAGTCCGCCCGACAGTTCCGGGTGCTCGGAGAGCAGGCGGTGCGTGGCGAGCGGGATGCTCGCGGCGGAGGTGTTGCCGGTGGTGGTGATGTCGCGCGCGATGGCCACCGTGTCCGGGATGCCGAGCTGCTTCGCGAACTCGTCGATGATCCGGATGTTCGCCTGGTGCGGCACGAACGCCGAGAGCTGGTCGGCACGGACGCCGGCGGCCTCGAGTGCCTGACGAGCGACCTTGACCATCTCCCAGACCGCCCAGCGGAACACCGTCTGACCGGCCTGACGCATGGTCGGGCGGGGCGCGCCCGCGGCCCACTCCTTGTAGGTCGCGGTCATGCCGATCGCATCCCACTTCGAGCCGTCGGAGCCCCAGATGCTCGGGCCGATGCCGGCGAACTCGCTCGGACCGACGACCGCCGCCCCCGCCCCGTCCCCGAGGAGGAACGAGATCGAGCGGTCGGTCGGGTCGACGACGTCGCTGAGCTTCTCGGCGCCGATGACGAGCACGTGGTCGGCGATGCCGGACTTGATGAACGAGTCGGCCTGGGCGATGCCGTACGCGTACCCGGCGCACGCGGCGCTGATGTCGTACGCGGCGGCCGGCGTGGCACCGATCCGCTCGGCGAGCAGCGAGGCCAGCGACGGCGTGGCGACCGAGTGCGTCACGGTCGCGACGAGCACGACACCGATCTGGTCGGGCGTCAGGCCGGACTTCGCGAACGCCTCGCGCGCGGCCGTCTCGGCCAGGTCCACCGCTTCGACGTCGCCTCCGGCTCGCATCCGGGTCACGATGCCGGTGCGCTGGCGGATCCACTCGTCGGAGGAGTCGATCGGTCCGATCAGGTCCTCGTTCGGGACCGTGTTCTCGCCGCGCGCGGCGCCGAAGGCGAGGATGCGGGTGAACTCGTGGCCACGCCGCTGGGCGAGGACCGGGCGGACGCCGGACGGGAGGCCCGTGGGCGCGTCGGTCCTGCTTGCGTCGTCGGTGCTGCCGGCGTCGGTGGTGCTGCTCGTGTCGGTCATCGGGTGCCCTCGGTGCTGTCGGCGGCGGCGCTCTGGAGCAACTCGACCGCGGCGGGCAGGTCGTCCGGCGTCTTGATCGCCACGGTCGGCGTGCCCCGGAGTCCACGCTTCGCCAGACCGACGAGCGCACCGGCGGGAGCGAGCTCGATGATGCCGGTGACGCCGGCCTGCTGGAACGAGGTCATCACGGCGTCCCAGTGCACGGGGCTGGCGATCTGGCGGACCATGAGGTCGACGAAGTGACGGCCGTCCTCGACCCGGGAGCCGTCGGCGTTGGTCCAGAGCGGCAGGGTCGGGTCCTGCACGGCGGCAGCGGCGGCGACGGGGGCGACCCGGTCCACCGCGGTGGCCATGAAGCGGGTGTGGAACGCTCCCGCGACCGCGAGCGGGATGACCCGGGCCTTCGCGGGAGGCTGCTCGGCCAGACGGGCGATGGCGTCCGCGGAACCGGCGACCACGGTCTGCCCGCCGCCGTTGTGGTTCGCGGCGGTGAGCCCGAGGGACTCGAGTGCGGCGGTGAGCTCGTCGGTGTCGCCGCCGAGGACGGCGGCCATCGAGGTCGGCTCGAGTGCGGCGGCGGCCGCCATCGCCCGGCCACGCTCGGTGACCAGCGAGACGGCGTCGCTCGGCGTGAGGACCCCGGCGACTGCGGCAGCGGTGAACTCGCCCACCGAGTGACCGGCGACCCCACCGACCAGGTCACGACGGCCGTCGGCGAGGAGTGCGTCAGCGGTCACGAGCCCGGCGGCCACGATGAGCGGCTGCGCCAGCGCGGTGTCCTTGATGGTGTCGGCGTCGGAGTTCGTGCCGTGTTCGGCCAGGTCGACGCCGATCGCCTCGGACCACTGCCCGACTCGGTCACGGACGGCGGAGTCCTCGAGCCAGGGGGCGAGGAATCCGGGGGTCTGGGAGCCCTGTCCGGGCGCGACGACGACGATCACCGCACAATCCTCCCGGTCGGGGTTCCCGGCACCCGTGTGGACTCCCCACACGGATTCCGCGGAAGCCTTGTAGGAACCCCTACCGGCGGGTCGGACGACGGCGGGTGGACGCCGACTCGGACATCGCGCCGAGGATGAGCGCCGACTGCACGATGAGGGCGTCGCGGGCGTGGGTGGCGTCCCATCCGATGACGTCGGCGACACGGCGCAGCCGGTAGCGCACGGTGTTCGGGTGCACGAAGAGCTCACGCGCGGTGGCTTCGAGCGAGCGCCCGGTGTCCAGGTAGCACCAGAGCGTCTGGAGGAGCTCGGTCGACTGGTCCTTCAGCGGGATGTAGATCCGTTGCACGAGCGCCGACCGGGCCAGCGGGTCGCCGGCGAGCGCGCGCTCCGGGAGCAGGTCGTCGGCGAGGGCCGGACGGGGTGCGCCACGCCACGCGCGTGCGACGGCGAAGCCCGCGAGTGCGGCCTTGGCGCTGGTCGAGGCGTCGACCACCCCGGGTACCTCGTTGCCGAGCACCAGGTGACCCTCACCGAACAGCGGTTCCAGCTCTTGCGCGATCGACATGAACGAGACGGGCTCTTCGCCCTCGGGCACGTCGTCACGCGGGGTGGCCCGGCCGATGACCACGACGAGCCGGGAGCCCTGGACGCCGATCAGCACGTCCGCGTCCTGGTGTCGGGCCGTCCGACGGACCTGGTCCACCTCGAGCTGCCGCGGTGCGGTGCCGACGAGCACCGCGACCTCACCGTGTCCGTGCCAGCCGAGCGCGGCGATCCGCGAGGGCAGCTCGTCGTCGTACTCGCCTGACAGGATCGAGTCGACCACGAGGGCTTCGAGACGGGCGTCCCAGAGGCCGCGGGCCTCGGCGGCGCGGGCGTAGACGTCAGCGGCGGCGAAGGCGATGTCGCGCGAGTACTTGAGGATCGCCTCCTGGAGCATCTCGTCGTCGGCGGCACGTTCCTCGACGACGGTGACGACGACGCGGATGAGCTGCAGGGTCTGCTGCAGGCTCACCGAGCGGAGGAGCTCCCGCGGTGCCGAACCGAACACGTCGGCTGCCGCGATCCACGGCGTCGACGCGCTGCCCTCGAGCCACGAGATGAAGGACGTGATGCCGGCCTGAGCCACCATGCCGACCGCCGAACGGCGTCCGGGCGGCATCTCGCTGTACCAGGGGAGCGTGTCCTCCAGGCGCTTGATCGTGGCGGTCGAGAGCTCGCCCGACACCTGCCGGAGCCAGGAGAGCGCCCGTGCCCGGTCGTCCTCTCTCGCTCCGGCGGTGTCGGCGCGTGGTGCCATCACCAGCGGGTCAGCTCTCGCCGCCCGCGTTGCCCGTCGTCCCGGCGGTCACGTCGTGCAGACGGTACTTGTCGATCGCCTGCTGCACCACCGAGGCGTCGAGCTTGCCCTGACGGACCAGCTGCTGCAGCGTCCGCACGACGACCGACGGGCCGTCGATGTGGAAGAAGCGGCGGGCTGCCGCACGGGTGTCCGAGAAGCCGAATCCGTCGGCGCCGAGCGTGGCGTAGTCGGTCGGGACGAAGGGACGGATCTGCTCCTGCACGGCGTGCATGAAGTCGCTGACCGCGACGACCGGGCCCTCGGTGCTGAGCAGACGCTCGGTCACGTACGGGGTGCGCGCCTGCTCGTTCGGGTTGAGGAACGCGTGCTGCTCGGCGGCCACACCGTCGCGGTAGAGCTCGCCCCAGCTGGTGACGCTCCACACGTCGGCCGACACGCCCCAGTCCTCGGCGAGGAGCTGCTGCGCCTCGAGGATCCACGGCACGGCCACGCCGGATGCGAGCAGCTGGGCCTTCGGGCCGTCGTGCTCGCTCGACTTGAGCAGGTACATGCCCTTGACGATGCCGTCGACGTCGACGCCCTCCGGCTCGGCCGGCTGCACGAGCGGCTCGTTGTAGACCGTCAGGTAGTACATGACGTTGGGGTCGTCGTGCGACGGGGTCCCGTCCTCGTTGGTGCCGTACATGCGCTCGAGCCCGGTCCGGACGATGTGCCCGATCTCGTACCCGTACGCGGGGTCGTACGACACGACCGCCGGGTTCGACGCGGCGAGGAGCGGCGAGTGGCCGTCCGCATGCTGCAGGCCCTCTCCCGTCAGGGTGGTGCGACCGGCGGTGGCACCGATCATGAACCCACGGGTCATCTGGTCGCCGGCGGCCCAGATGGCGTCGCCGGTGCGCTGGAAGCCGAACATCGAGTAGAAGACGTAGACCGGGATGAGCGGCTCGCCCTGCGTCGAGTACGACGTGCCGACGGCGGTGAAGGCTGCGAGGGCACCGGCCTCGTTGATGCCGACGTGGATGATCTGTCCCTGCGGGCTCTCCTTGTACGCCAGGAGGAGCTCTCGGTCGACCGACGTGTAGTGCTGGCCGTTCGGGTTGTAGATCTTCGCGGTCGGGAAGTACGCGTCCATGCCGAACGTTCGCGCTTCGTCCGGGATGATCGGGACGACCCGGTTGCCGAAGTCGGGCGAGCGGAGCAGGTCCTTCAGCAGACGGGCGAACGCCATCGTCGTGGCGACCTCCTGCTTGCCGGAGCCCTTCTTCACGACCTGGTACTTCGACTCGTCGGGCAGGTTGACCTGCGTGTACTTCGTGCGACGTTCCGGCACGTAGCCACCGAGTTCACGGCGACGCTCGTGCATGTACTGGATCGCCTCGTCGTCGTTGCCCGGGTGGTAGTACGGCGGCGTGTACGGGTTCTCCTCGAGCTGCGCGTCCGTGATCGGGATGCGCATCTCGTCGCGGAACTGCTTGAGGTTGTCGAGCGTGAGCTTCTTCATCTGGTGGGTCGCGTTGCGGCCCTCGAAGCTCGGTCCGAGGCCGTAGCCCTTGACCGTCTTCGCCAGGATGACGGTCGGCTGGCCCTTGTGCTCACTGGCGGCCTTGAACGCCGCGTAGACCTTGCGGTAGTCGTGGCCACCGCGCTTGAGGTTCCAGATCTGGTCGTCGGAGTAGTCCTCGACCAGCTCGAGCGCCTTCGGGTCGCGCCCGAAGAAGTTCTCGCGGACGTAGGCGCCGTTCTCGGCCTTGTACGTCTGGTAGTCGCCGTCCGGCGTCGCGTTCATGAGGTTGAGCAGTGCGCCGTCGGTGTCACGGGCGAGCAGGTCGTCCCACTCGCGGCCCCAGACGACCTTGATGACGTTCCAGCCCGCACCGCGGAAGAACGCCTCGAGTTCCTGGATGATCTTGCCGTTGCCGCGCACCGGGCCGTCGAGGCGCTGGAGGTTGCAGTTGATGACGAAGTTCAGGTTGTCGAGGCCGTCGTTGGCCGCGACCTGGAGCTGGCCGCGGGACTCGACCTCGTCCATCTCGCCGTCGCCGAGGAACGCCCAGACCTGCTGGTCCATGGCGTCCTTGATGCCGCGGTTCGACAGGTACTTGGCCTGCTGTGCCTGGTAGATCGCGTTGATCGGGCCGATGCCCATCGACACGGTCGGGAACTGCCAGAAGTGCGGCATGAGGCGAGGGTGCGGGTAGGACGACAGCCCGCCGCCGGCGTGGGACTTCTCCTGACGGAAACCGTCGAGCTGGTCCTCGCTGAGGCGCCCTTCCATGTAGGCACGGGCGTACATGCCGGGGGAGGCGTGTCCCTGGAAGAAGACCTGGTCGCCGCCGGACGGGTGGTCCTGCGCACGGAAGAAGTGGTTGTAGCCGACCTCGTACATGGCGGCGCTCGACGCGTACGTCGAGATGTGCCCACCGACCGAGATGCCGGGGCGCTGCGCGCGGTGCACCGTGATGGCCGCGTTCCAGCGGATCCAGCGGCGGTAGCGACGCTCGAGCTCTTCGTCGCCGGGGAACTCGGGCTCGTCCTCCGGCGCGATCGTGTTGACGTAGTCGGTCGTCGGGACCATGGGCACACCGAGGTGCAGCTCGTTCGAGCGCTTCAACAGGCTCTGCATGATCTCGCGAGCCCGCTGGTGTCCGTGGGCCTGGACGAGGCCGTCGAGGGACTCACGCCATTCGGCGGTCTCCTCCGGGTCCTGGTCCGTTCCTGCGGTGCTGCGCGGGTCCTGGTCGTTCACCGTCACCGTTGACCTCGTTCGTTCTCGTGGTGGTGGAATGTCGAGCCGTCGGTGGTCGGGTCACGACCGGGGACGGGCCGGATCCACTCTAGGCCCCCGCACCGACGGTCCCGCTGACCGCGACGCAGGGCGGACGGCACTTGCGTTCGGAGGGCGTCGGCGTAGCATGGCCGACCGTGCGTCCGCGACCGGTGGACGTGTGGAACCGTAGGGCACACCCAACGCCCTGGGAGAGAAGCACCTCAACGATGGCTCTGGAGATCGGCTCACTCGCGCCGGACTTCGAGCTCCCGAACCAGTTCGGTGAGCACGTCCGACTCAGCGACCACCGTGGCCACCGCCCGGTCGCACTCGTCTTCTTCCCCCTCGCGTTCTCGTCCACCTGCACGGACGAGCTCTGCACCCTGCAGGACAACATCGCGATGTTCCAGGACCAGCGCATCGAGCTGATCGGCATCTCGGTCGACTCCAAGGCGACGCTGCGGTCGTTCGCGCAGGTCAACGGCTACGACTTCGAGCTGCTCGCGGACTTCTGGCCCCACGGTGCGGTGTCGAAGGAGTACGGCGTCTTCCTCGAGAAGAAGGGCTTCGCCACCCGCGCGACCTTCGTCATCGACGTCGACGGCCGCATCAAGGCGTCGATCATCACGGAGCCGGGCGTCGCCCGCGACGTCACGGAGTACCGGGCGGCGCTCGACCGGCTCGCGGCCTGCGCCGGGCCGGTCCCCGTCGGCTGAACCGTCGACCCCTCCGACGCGGCGTCGGTTCCGAACTCCGGGTGACGTCATCCGACGTCGGACTGGAGGCACGGTGAGCGTCACCGACACCGGCGCAGTCCCGCAGGTGGGAGCCGCACGACCGGACTCGTACGCGCCGTACCCCGTCGTCGTCGACCCCGCTCGATGGGGCCTGACGACGACGACCGTCGGGACGACTGCCGGCCCGACGGTGGTGCAGCACCGCCCGGGCCCCCGGCCGCTGCTGTTCCTGCACGGTGTCGCCGGGTCGTGGACCACGTGGACGCCCCTGCTGTCCGCAGCGGACGGCATCGCCGGGCGTGGCCTGGTGCTCGTCGACCTGCCGGGGTGGGGCTCGTCACCCGCACCGGCCGTCCCGCTCGACGTCGACGAGTCGTCGCAGGTGCTCGTCGACGTGCTCAATGCCCTCGGTCTCGACCGGGTCGACGTCGTCGGGCACTCCATGGGCGCCTTCGTCGGGCTGCACCTGGCGGTGACCCAGCCGGAACGGGTGCGGTCGCTCGGACTCGTCTCGGGCACCACCTCCGCCACCGTGGCGGCTGCGCGCCACCCGGTCCGGGCACTGCGGACCCTGCCGGCCTTCACGCTGCTGCGTGCCGGGCTGGCGGTGACCCGGGGAGGCGCGCACGGCCTCCTGCGCGGACTCGCCCGGATCGGACTGCTCCCGCTGCTCGCGGGGCCGGTGTTCGCCGCCGTCCGTCGGCTGGACCCGAGCGTGCTGCAAGCGTTCGTCGCGGAGTTCCGCCCGGCCGGGTTCCTCGGCGCGGCCCGCGCGGCCGCCCGCTACGACACCCGACTGTGGTCGGAGGTCCGGTGCCCCGTCGTCGCGCTCGCGGGACGGCAGGACGTGTTCGCGCGGGTGGACGACCTCGCGCGTCTCCGTCGTGTCCTGCCGGACGTCCGCACGGTCCTCCTGGAGGACTGCGGGCATTTCGCGCACGTCGAACGTCCCGACGCGGTGGTCCGCGAACTGCTCAGGTGAACTCGATCGGCGTCCCGATCGGCAGCTCCGCGAGTGCGTCCGTCATCGCGGCGGTGATGCGGACGCAGCCGTGCGACGACCCGGTCGGGTCCGGGTAGAAGTGCAGCGCGGTGAGGGCTGCGTTGCCGCCGTACCCTGCGAGCTTCGACGAGTGCGCCCCGGTCAGCGCGATCGGGTGCCCCTGCGTGTACGGGACCTGCGGGTCGACGTAGTTCGCCTCCATGTAGGTCTTCGTGGCCGCCGGCGTCGGATCGTCCGGGGTGCCGAGGCGTGCGGTCTCGCTCGTCTCGACCGTGCCGTCGCGGTGCACGATCGCGATCGTGCCGGTCGCGTTGTCGACCCGGACCTCCCGGTCGGTGCCCGCGAGCGTGAAGTCGGCAGCGCGGGCCCAGGCGAACGTCGAACTCGGCGCCTCGGCGACCCCGCCGTCGCCCGGCGTCCGGTTCCGGGACGGCGTCGAGACGAGGACCATGCCGCCGTCCTCGCCGGCCGATCGACCCCAGACAGCGGTCGCGGTCGGTGTGTTGATCGTCGACACCGACGAGGACAGCGTCGCGACCGGAGCGGCGTCCGCGTCGGGCGCGGCGTAGAGCGGGACCAGCGGTGCCTTCGGGGTCGCGGTGGTCCACTGGTTCCGGGCGTCGACCTGCGAGCCGTCGAGGAGCTGACCGATCACGGCGTCGTGGAACGCCAGGGGGAGTGCGGCGAGGGCCTCGTCCGACGGGCGGTCGGGGACGGCGGGGAGCGGCGTACGGGACGGGGTGGGCGTGGGCGTGGTGGTGGCGACGGCCGCTGTGGGGGTGGGTCGGGCCTCCCGGCCGGAGTCGGTGAGGGACCACGCGACCGTGGCGGCGGCGACCACGACGGCGAGCGCCCCGGCACCGACGATCCACCAGCGTCGTCGGTCGCCCTGCTGTGGTGCTGACGGTTCCGTCATCGAAGTCCCCGTTCCCCTGTGCCCATGCTGCTCTCGGCTGTGCCCATGGTGCTCTCGCCTGGACGGCGTCCTGGCACGCTGTCCTTCCTCCACAGCATCCCAGACGGTACGGCGTCGTCCACAGGCATGCCAGAGCGGGCATGGACGTGGACGGGTGGTGCGTATGCTCGCGGCAACGACCACCGAGGGGGAACCGATGGCCACACCCTGGACCGGCATCATCGAGGATGCACGGCACTACCCGTCACCGCACAATTCGCAGCCGATCGTGCTGCGGGTGGAGGACGACCGCACCGCGACCGTCTTCTACGACCTGCGGCGGGGACTGCCGGCGGAGTCCTTCGGGATCCCGTTCGGGCACGTCTGCGCCGGCGCGTTCCTCGCAGGGCTCGACGTGGTCGCCCGGGCGCACGGCTTCACCGTCACCGAGGCGCTGGACCACGCTGAGATGGACTTCGGCCGGGTCGACCGAGACCCGGCGGACCACCTGCACCGGCTCGGCAGCGTCGCGCTGACGCCGCACGCAGTCACGGCTGCCGACCGGGAGGCCCTGCACGGCTTCCTCGCTCGGCGCACCTCGCGCAGACCCTACGACGCGACCCTCGTGGACGACGACGTGATCCGGGCGTCGGAGACGATCGCGGCGCAGGCCGGTCACCGGTTCCGGACGACGGCGGACCGGGCCACGGTCGACGAGATCGTGCGCGTGAACCAGGCGACGCTGTTCGACGACCTGCGGAACGACGCGGTGCACACCGAGATCCTGCACTGGCTGCGGTTCTCGAAGCGCCAGGCGGCGGACACCGGGGACGGGCTGTCGGCCGAGACGATGCTCATGCCGGGGCCGGTGCTCAAGTTCGCGATGGAGCACCGCGGGCTGTGGGAAGCACCCGGCATCGGCACCACGTTCAAGAAGGTCTACCTGTCGACCATGCGTGGCGTGCGGCAGCTCGGCTGGCTCGAGGGGCCGTTCGGGTCGCCGGCGGAGTACGTCGAGGCCGGTCGGACGTTCATGCGCATCTGGCTGGACCTCGATGCGCGGGGGATCGCCCTGCATCCCTTCGGGACCGTCATCACGAACCCGCGGTCGCACGCGGCCTTCGTCGAGCGTGCCGGGGTCGACGAGTCCGACGGGCGGATGGCGTGGATGCTGTTCCGCTTCGGCCGGAGTGCTCCGCCGCCCCTGGCGCACCGACGGCCTGCGTCGGCGATGACCCTCGCCGCGGCTGCTGACGGCGGTGTCTCGTGAAGCGAGCGGCGGTGTTCACGGTGGTCTGGGTCGTCGAAGTGGTCGTCGGACTGTTCATGCCGCGGGTCGGGACGCACAAGTTCCTGCTCGCGCCGGGCATCGAGCCGCTCCGCTGGACCCTCGGGCGGTGGCGTGCGTGGCGGACCGCGGAGCTGGCGGCGAAGCGGGTGCCCGCGTACCGGGCGTTCCTGGCGGGCCTAGGGCGTTCCTCCCGTCTGGACGCGCGCAGCGGGATCGCCACCGCGTTCTCGGGACTGCCGGAGATGGACAAGGAGTCCTACGTCAAGCGGTGGAGCATCCCGGAGCGCTGTCTCGACGGTCGGCTCCCGCGGCGCGGTGTCGTCGTCGACGAGTCGTCCGGGTCCTCCGGTGTCCCGACGAGCTGGGTGCGCGGACCCGACGAGCGGCAGGCGACGCGGCAGCTGCTGCAGCTCGGGTTCGCCCGGACCTCGAAGGAACTGGCGAAGCAGCCGTTCGTGCTCAACGCGTTCTCGCTCGGCGCGTGGGCGACCGGGATGAACGTCACGGCGTCGCTCACCGAGTCCACGATGATCAAGTCGATCGGGCCGGACCGCGACAAGATCGTGCAGACGATGCAGGAGTTCGGCACCGGTTTCACCTACGTGATCCTCAGCTACCCGCCGTTCCTCAAGGCGCTGTTCGAGGACGACCGGATCGACTGGCGCGAGTACACGATCGTCGCGGCGTTCGGCGGCGAGGGCATCAGCGAGAACATGCGCGCCCACATCGAGCAGTACGCGCACACCGTCCTCGGGTCGTACGGGGCGAGCGACCTCGAGATCAACCTGGGCATCGAGACCGGCTTCTCGGTGGCGCTGCGGAAGGCGATCGCTGCCGACCCGGCGCTCTCGACGGCACTGACCAAGCAGTCCGAGTACGGCGTCCTGCCGATGGTGTTCCAGTTCAACCCGTTCGGCTACCTGATCGAGACGAACGACCGCGGCGAGCTCGTCGTCACGATCGCCCGCTCCGAGAACATCAGCCCCCGGATCCGGTACAACATCCACGACCGTGGGCACGTGGTGCGGATGCGCGACCTCAAGCCCGTGCTGCGGGCGACCGGGCACGAGGACCTGCTCGCCGAGGCCGAGCTCGACCTGCCGCTGCTGTTCCACTACGGCCGATCGGACCTGTCCGTCGACTTCAACGGCGCTGTCGTCGCACCAGACGCCGTGCGCGACGTCGTGTACGGCGACCCGGTCCTGCTCGAAGCGATCGAGAACCACCGGCTCATCAGCTACGAGGACGACCACGGCGACCGCCAGCTGCACATCGCCTTCCAGCTCGCCGCATCCGCCGACTCGTTCGACGCCGATCGCGCCCGGCCGGCCGTGGTCACCGAACTGCGCCGGCTCAACCGCGACTTCTCGAACGCGATCCGCACCGCACCTCCGGGGACGCTGCCGACCGTGGCGTTCTACCCGTACCGGACCGGGCCGTTCCGCGACGACGGTCGGAAGCTCAAGAACGAGTACGTGTGGCAACTCGGGCCCAGCTCGGTGGACGAGTGGGACCTGGACCTCGGGTGGGTGGCGCCGAAGGAGGCCTGAGCGGGGCGGCTCAGTGGTACTGCGGCGGCCAGTCGAATGGGGCCGGGCGTTGCGGGACCTCGCCGATCGTCGTGACGGCGAGCCCGATCTCCCGTCGGTTCGTCAACTCGATCGACCGTGGGTTGCCGAAGAACCGCTTGCCGTCCACCCAGATCGTCAGCTCACCGTGCAGTCCACCGACGTGCGCCGGCCCGAGGGAGACACCCCATTCGTCGAAGAACTGCCCGAGCGTGAACGTCTGACGGGTCGGGGACTCGACGTGCAGGATGCCGGACGTGTCGTGCGTGTGCAGCTGTGCGGCGAAGCGCTGCGCCTTCGCGTGCCCGATGTTGCCCGGGACCACGACCGGGGTGTCGCCGTTCGTGATGGTCAGATGCGTGTGCACGTGTTCCGCCAGGCGTTCGCCCCAGACGTTCTCGAGCCCGGCCTCGTCAGCGCGGTGGGCGAGGTCCGTCGGACGTGGCCATGGCGGCTCGACCGAACTCGTGTCGGCACCGGGTGCCGAGCAGCCCGACAGCAGGGCGACGAGCACGGCGGCGGCGACGACGGCGGGGGAGCGGCGCATGCGAGCGAGCGTAGTCACGGGCTCGGCGTCGCTCTCGGCGCACCCGTAGGATGTGGGATGCACCCAGACGCGGTGCGAGGGCCTTTAGCTCAGCTGGTAGAGCGCCACGTTTACACCGTGGATGTCGTCGGTTCGATCCCGGCAGGGCCCACCGGAACGCGCGCTCGTCCTCCTCGGCCGCTTCACCTCTTCCGACGGCGACGTGATCGGAGAACAGTCTGTCGCCGGGGTCGCCGTGCCAGCGGTGCGGTGCAGGACGGGAACCGAGGATCGAGTTTCAGATGTGGCTCGCCAGGCGTGCGGCCTGCTCGCGGTCCTTCTGGTGCTCGCGGACGACGGCACTGACCGCGAGCCACGAGACCAGGGTGCTGAACGCCCCGACGAGCAGCGTCCCGCAGATGCTCGACATCCACACGATGGTCTGCGCGTTCACGGCGATCGTCTCGAGGTCTCCGCCCGCTCTGGAGAAGATGAAGAGCGCGCTCGCTCCCGTCCCGATCGCCCCGGCGAACATGATGATCGTCATCGCTGCGAGAGCTCCGCGCCAGCCGTTGTCCATGGCTCCGACCGTACTGGCCCTCGGACCGGAGATGCGAGCAGCACTCGGACTCAGACTCGCCCCTCTCCCGCGATGCGCGACCACACCGCCAGGTCCACCCGGCCGTCATCCGTGAACCCGGCGTTCCGCGCGACGCCCTCGCGAACGAACCCGGCGTGGGAGGCGACCCTCGCCGATGCCGAGTTCCCTGTCGCGATGCGGAGCTCGACACGCTCGAAGGAGTGGACGTCGAGCAACCACGACGAGAGCGCGCGCACCGCAGCGGATGCGTGACCCTGACCGCGGAATTCCGGCGCGAGCCAGTAGCCGATCTCGGCCGTGCAGGCGCGCCAGTCGACACGCTTCACGTCGATGCACCCGGCGAGGGAACCCCCGACCCGGATGCAGCGGACCAGCCCGGCTCCGCTGGCACGGATCGATTCGGTGCTTTCGGTCGCCCACCGACCGGCGAGCTGCACCGTGTACGGGCGCGGGAGCGGCAACCACCGACGGATCTCGAGGTCCGCGACCGCTGCCGCGAGCGCCGGCCCGTCCGCCAGGCTGAACGCGGTCAACGCCGTCGTCGCGTCCACCGGGAGGACGGCGTCCGGGAGGCACGGCACCGCAGGCCGCGTCGGTTGCGTTGGACGGCCCTCCAGCCTGCTCACCGGACCACGCTCCAGTCCGTCGGCAGTCCGGGACCCGGCCAGGCGGGATCAGGGACCCAGCCGGACCAGTCGGCGTCGAACGGGAAGCGGCGCGCGCGTGCGACCGCGGTCGCGTCCTCGCCCGCCTGCTCGATCACGGCGCGCATGGTCTCGGGCCAATGGCCTGTCGAGGCGTAGAACGCGAGTTCGTCTTCGTCCTTGTACCGGACGGACCACGTGCCGTCCGGACCGGTCGTGGCGACGACGTCGAGTGTCCAGTCCTGGCTGTCGAACCCGAGCGGCGTCCGGACCCAGGGCAACTCGAGGTTGACGTACCAGTCACGCAGCCAGTCGGAACCGTCGTGCCAGCGCCAGACGGACCAGGGGGAGCCCTTCGGGTGCACGCGGACGACGGCCGCACCGGTCCACCCGTCCTCGACGTACGACCCGTCCCAGTCCGCAGGCAGGACGAGCCGCCCGTTCGGACCGCTGCCGACACCGGCACGGCGGCGCACCGCCGAGCCGATGGGACTCGCGACGACGGCGAGGTCGTCGTCGTCGACCAGGACCCGGCCGGCAACCGCGAAGGCGACGGCGTCACCGCGGGCGCCGAAGTCGTGCACGCTCCGGAGGAGGACCGGGTCGCCCGAGGCGAACGGCTCGCTGCGACTGTCCGGACGGGCGCTGGTGTCCATGTCACCCACCGTACTGGCCGTCGCGCCGAGGAAGACGGATCGCATCGGTGCGAGAGGGGCGGGGACGGCGGAGTCCGGGAGACCGCGGGCCGTCGCCCTCGTCTGTCCCGCGTGACGGGCCTCCCGTCCGATCAGTCCGCGTCCGCCGGGCGCCACCCGAGTGCCGGGCCGAGTCGCTCCGCGATGTCGGTGATGATCTGGGCGGAGTCGTCTGGCTCGAGGTCGAACGGCAGGGCGAACGCGACCTCGGTGACCGCCTGGTAGCCCGCGTCGGCCCGCAGGCGGTCGGCGATCTCCTCCGAGCTCCCCATCAGGTCAGCGGCGAAGAGCAGCCCGCCGGGCCCGAACGGCACCCCGACCCGTCCGGAGCGCGAGTCGACGTACCGGCGGTAGCGCGCCTGCTGTTCCGGTGTCGCGCTGTCCGTCGGGATGACCACGAGGCCCTGGGAGATCCTGGCGGTGTCCGGGGTGGGGTGCGCGTCGAGGTAGGCGTCGATCTGGGCCCGCTGGTTCGTGGCGAAGTCCGTGCCGACCTCGCTGCGTGTGACGCTCGAGGTGAGCAGGTGGAAGCCGTTCTCAGCGGCCCAGACGGCCGACCGCGTGCTGCCCGTCCCGTACCAGAGCCGGTCGACCAGGCCTGCGCTGAGGGGCTGGACCGAGCGCGAGAACTCCTCGATGCCGCGTCGCTCGACGGTGGCGGTGACCGGGTCTCCGCGGACGAGGTCGCGGAAGCGGAGGAGACGGTCGTGGCCGAGGTCCTCCTGGTCGGCGGTGTCCGGGTAGAGCGCGTCACGGTAGAGGTCGTAGTTCATCGGGGGCCCGGCGGAGAAGCCGGGGTTCAGGCGTCCGCCGAGCAGCACGTCCACCGTGCCGAGGTCCTCCGCGAGGCGGAAGGGGTTCTCCGCACCGATCGGCGTGACGGCCGTGCCGAGCTCGATCCGCGACGTTCGCTGCGACGCGGCCGCCATCACCGCGACCGGGGACGAGATGCCGTGCTGCAGGTGTCGATGCCGGAGCCAGGCGCTGTCGAGGCCGAGTCCCTCGCCGCGCTCGATCACCCGGAGCGTGTCCTCGATCCCGAGTGCGGGGCGAGCGGGGTCGAACGTCCCGATGGTCAGGAAGCCGACACGGTCCGGGGGAGTTCCGTCGAGGGGCATGCGCCGATCGTGTCAGACATCGACCGCCCGGCGTGCGGGTGTCACGGTCCACCGCCGCGGACGCCGTCGTGGAGCGGCTCCGGAGGCCGGTTCATGACGTCCGGTTTCGTCCCGTGCCGTTGTGTTTCGCGAGGCGTTGTCACGGGGTTGCCGTCCTCGTAGCGTCGGGCCACCGACCGGGTACCACTGGTCGGACGACGACCTGGGGACATGATGACCGACACGTCAGCCGCCACACGAGTGCGATCCCGGACGCTCACCTTCCGCACGGTGCGGCCGGACGACCCGGCTGCCGCTCCGATGCTCGCCGACCTCGAGCGCGAGTACGACGACCGCTACGGCGACGACCTGGGGGAACCGGCGTCGGTGGAGATCCACCGGTACCCGCCGGAGCAGTTCACCGCGCCGCTCGGCACGTTCGTCCTGCTGTACGAGGGTGGCCAGCTCGTCGCCGGGGGTGCGTTCAAGCCGTACGACGAGCAGACCGTGGAGTTGAAGCGCATCTGGACGGCCCCGTCGGAACGCGGGCGCGGTCTCGCCGCCGAGGTGGTCCGGGAACTCGAGTCGGAGGCTCGTGGCCGCGGGTACTCGCGCGTGTACCTGACGACGGGGCCGCGTCAGCCCGAGGCGGTCCGCCTGTACCGCCGGCTCGGGTACACCCCGCTGTACGACCTCACGCTGCCGGCGGAGGAGGTCGGCATCCACCCGTTCGAGAAGGCCCTGACGCCGGCTGCGCCTGCCGCGCCCGCCGCGCAGACGGGAACGGGAGCGTCAACCGTGGCTGCGGCTCGTGACCGCCCGGTCGTGCCGCTGCGGCACCCGCTGCGGTGGGTCACCGCCGCGCTCGTGCTCGTCGTGCTCCTGAACCTCGCGCAGACGCTGTTCACCAACCCGTCCTGGGAGTGGCCGCGGGTCGGGAAGTGGCTGTTCAGCCCCGCGATCCTCGCCGGCCTGCAGCTGACCCTGGTGGCGACGGCCCTCAGCGCGGTGATCAGCTTCGCCGCGGGTGTCCTGCTGGCGATCGCCCGGCTGTCCCGCAACCCGGTCCTGTCGAGCCTGGCCTGGGGGTACGTCTGGCTCTTCCGGTCGGTGCCGCTGATCCTCGTGCTGGTGTTCCTCTACAACCTCGGCAACCTGTACCCGTCGGTGGGGATCGGGATCCCGTTCGGACCGCAGTTCTCGGTCCCGACGGCGAACCTGCTCAGCGACCTGGCGATCGGGGTGACTGCATTGAGCCTCAGCGAGATCGCCTACGCGTCCGAGATCGTCCGCGCCGGGGTCCTCGCCGTCGACCACGGCCAGCGAGAGGCAGCACAGGCCCTCGGGCTGCCGCGGCACCGGCAGTTCCTGCGCATCGTGCTGCCGCAGGCGCTGCGGTCGATCGTCCCCGCGTTCGTGAACCAGGTCGTCGGGCTCCTCAAGGCGAGCTCGCTGCTGTTCTACGTGTCCCTGCTCGACCTGTTCGGGGTGGTGCAGAACCTCAGCAGCACCTACCCGACGGACATCATCCCGCTGCTCGTCGTCGCGACGATCTGGTACCTCGTGCTCACGAGCGCCGTGTCCGTCGTCCAGTACCACGTCGAACGGTGGACGGCCCGCGGCACGGTCCGGGTGCTGCCCCCGACACCGTTGCAGCGGGTGTGGTCGGCGGTCCGGCGACACCGACCGGAGGTCCGGACGAGCGCTGCGGTCACGACGACGGACGACAACGACGGGAAGGCCATCTGATGTCCGCGACGATCAGCATCAGCGGTGCCGTGAAGGCGTACGGCGACCACCGCGTCGTCGACGGCATCGACCTCGACCTGCCGGCCGGCAGCGTGACCGTCGTCATCGGGCCCTCCGGCTCGGGGAAGTCCACGCTCCTCCGGGCGGTCAACCACCTGGAACCGCTCGACCGCGGCGTGGTGACGATCGGCGACGAGACCATCGGGGTCCGTCTGCACCGGGGCCGTGACGGCACGGTTCGGTACCGGGAGCTGCCCGAACGGGCGATCCTGCGGCAGCGCGCCCGGATCGGGTTCGTGTTCCAGCACTTCAACCTCTTCCCGCACCTGACCGCGCTCGAGAACGTCGCCGAAGGACCGATCGCGCAGGGGGTGGCAGCGGACGCCGCGAAGCAGCGGGCTCGGGTTCTCCTCGACCAGGTCGGGCTCGCCGACCGCGCCGACGCCCGTCCCCGTCAGCTGTCGGGCGGGCAGCAGCAGCGGGTCGCGATCGCGCGGGCACTCGCCCTGTCGCCCGAGGTGGTGTTGCTCGACGAGCCGACCTCCGCGCTCGACCCGGAACTGGTCGGCGAGGTGCTCGGGGTCATCCGGGACCTCGCCGCGACGGGTACCACGCTCGTCATCGTCACCCACGAGGTGGCGTTCGCCCGGGAGGTCGCGGACCACGTCGTGTTCCTCGACCACGGCCGGGTCGTCGAACAGGGACCGCCGGCAGCGGTCCTCGACGACCCGCAGCACCCCCGGACGCGCTCGTTCCTCGCACGCCTGCGCTGAGCAGACCAACGACGGACGGACCGGAACCTGACCGGGATCCGGACCCAGACCGCAGCATGCCCCACCACGACCCAGGAGAACCATGTCCCGCATCCACACACCCCGCTGGCGCACACACGCCGGCGCGCTCGTCCTCGCCGCCGGAGTGGCCGTCGCCCTCACCGGATGCAGCCCGTCCGCGAACGCCGACGCACCGTCCCCCGACGGAACGGTGACCATCGGCGCGGCGTCGAACGGCGCGGCGAAGGAGACCCGGATCACCGTGCAGGAGGACGCGGCACTCCACGACGCCCTGCCCTCCACGGTGCGGAAGTCGGGCGAACTCGTCATCGGCATCGGGGCACTGCCGGCCGGCTTCCCGCCCCTCGCGTTCACGGGCGACGACCAGAAGACCCTGACCGGTGCGGAGCCCGACCTCGGCCGCCTGGTCGCCGCGAAGCTCGGGCTCGAGCCGAAGGTGCAGAACTCCACGTGGGACAACCTGTTCGTCGGCATCGACACCGGCCGGGTCGACGTCGGCTTCTCGAACGTCACGGACACCGAGCAACGGAAGGAGAAGTACGACTTCGCGTCCTACCGGCAGGACAACCTGGCGTTCCAGGTGCCGGAGTCGTCCGACTGGACCTTCGCGGGTGACCCGTCGGTCCTGGCGGGCAAGACGGTCGCCGTGTCCTCCGGCACGAACCAGGAGAAGATCCTGCTGGAGTGGCAGAAGCAGCTCGAGGCCGCCGGCGAGACCCTGACGGTGAAGTACTACCCCGATGCGAACGCGACGCTGCTGGCGTTGCGTTCGGGGAAGATCGACGCCGCGTTCGGGCCGAACCCCTCCATCGCGTACCAGAACACCCAGAGCGACGGGACGGCGAACCCGACGAAGACGGCGGGGACGTACTCCGGCGCCGGGTCGTCACTGCAGGGCCTCATCGCGGCGACGACGAAGAAGGACAACGGCCTGGTCGAGCCGCTGCAGAAGGCGATCGACGAACTCATCGACGACGGGGCGTACGCCACCTGGTTGCAGACCTACAACCTGTCGAACGAAGCGGTCCCGCGGTCCGAGGTGAACCCTCCCGGCCTGCCGCTCGACAACGGGTGACGGGACGATGGGAGGCCGGTCAGCGATCCGCTGGCCGGCCTCCCGTCTTCTCGACCTCGGGTCTCAGGCGCCCCATGCGTCGGCGAGCAGCCGGTACGACCGGACACGGGCGTCGTGCGCATGGGTGATCGTGGTGACGAGCAGCTCGTCCGCGCCCGTCACCCGGCGCAGGGTCTCCAGCCGCTCCACGACGTGCTCGGGTGTCCCGACGAATCGGGTCGCCAGGCGGTCGGCGACCGTGGCGACGAGGTCATCGGACAGCTCCGGGGCGTCGTCGGGGGACGGGTACGGGATCGCGCCGACGCCCGAGCGGATGGATCGCACCCAGGCGCCGTACCCGCGGGCCAGCCGCGTCGCCTCCGTTTCCGTGTCGGCGACGACGACGTCCGCTGACACGACGACGTGCGGCGCGTCGAGGACGCCCGGTCGGAACGCCTCCCGGTAGGCCCGGACCGAGTCGAGCACGGTGCCGGGTGAGGAGTGGTAGTTCGCACCGTAGGGGAGTCCGAGGGAACCGGCGATCCGGGCGCTCTCGCCACCGGTGGACCCGTGGATCCACAGCTCCGGAGCCGAGTCCGGACGGGAGGCAGGGGTCGCCTCGAGGACGACACCGTCCCGTTCGAAGGTGCCCGCGAAGAAGGCGCGGATCGTGGTGAGTTCGCCGGCGAAGCGCTCCACGTCCCCGGGCACGCGGCCGAGGAGTTCGCCCTGGAGGGCGAACCGGCTGCCCGGCGCGACACGGAACGGGAACGGGGCCGGCACGACGAGACCGTCCACGACCTCGTCCGACCGCGCGGCTGCCGTCGCCGGTGCCGGCGGGCGGACACCCGTGCTGGGCGCCGGCGCGCCGGAGCGGCCGAGGCCGAGGTCGAACCGCGGGCCGTGGAGGCCGACGAGCGTACCGAAGGCCTCGACGATCTGCAGCGCTCGGACGTTGCCGACGAGGGTGGCCGCGCTGCCGACGCGGATGCTCGACGTGGCGGCGGCGACCGCACCCATCACGAGGTTCGGCGCGCTGCCCGCGACGCCCGGGTTCAGGTGGTGCTCGGCGAGCCAGTACCGGGCGTAGCCGGCGGCTTCGGCCTCGCGAGCCAGGTCGACGGTGTTGTGGAGGGCTTCGGATGCGGTCGACCCCGCGCTGACGGGCACGAGGTCCAGGACCGACAGCGGGACGCGACTCATGCTGCGTCCAGCCCGAGGGTCTGCCGCAGCGTCGCGTCCGGGTCGTACGCCTGCCGGTACACGCCCCGCTCCTGCAGCAGCGGGATGACACGGTCCACGAACTCGTCGAGCCCGTAGGGGTTCGTGTGCGGCACGACGACGAAACCGTCGGTCGCTCGCGCCTGCACGTACCGGTCGATCTCCGCGGCGATGTGCTCCGGCGTGCCGACGAAGCCGCCCCGGGTGGACACCTCGATCACCAGGTCCCGGATCGACAGGTGTTCCGCCTCGGCACGCTCGCGCCATCCCCGGACCAGCGGCTCGACGTCACGGACGTGCCGGACCCGGCCGCGGGTGATCGGTCCACCGTCGAGGTCCGGTTCGACTTCAGGAAGCGGACCGTCGACGTCGTACGCGGAGAGGTCGCGGTTCCAGACCTGCTCGAGGAACGCGATGGCGGTCGCCGGACTCACCTGGGCACGTCGGATGGCCCGTGCACGCTCCTCGGCCTCGGCGGTGGTGTCACCGAGGACGAACGTCGCCCCCGGCAGGATCACCAGGTCGTCCGCCGACCGTCCGGCCCGCTGTAGCCGGGTCCGGAGGTCCTCGGAGAACCGTCGGGCGTCCTCGAACTCGGTGTGCAGCGAGAACACCACCTCCGCCCGGGTCGCAGCGAGGTGCCGGCCCTCGTCGGAGTCGCCCGCCTGCACGACCACCGGGCGCCCCTGCGGGCTCCGCGGCACCGGGAACGTCCCGGTCACGTCGAACTGTGGCCCGTGGTGGTCCACGTCGCGGATCCGGGAGCGGTCGGCGAAGCGCCCCGACGCACGGTCCACGACGGCCGCGTCGGCCTGCCACGAGTCCCAGAGGTCCCGAGCGGTGTCGACGAACTCCGCGGCCCGGGTGTAGCGGTCGGCGTGGTCCAGGAAGCCACCGCGTCGGAAGTTCGCCCCGTGGAAGGCGTCCGAGCTCGTGACGACGTTCCACCCGGCTCGGCCACCACTGAGGTGGTCGAGGGTCGCCAACTGCTTCGCGAGTTCGAGCGGCTCGTTGAAGGTCGTCTGCAGGGTCCCGACGAGACCGATGTGGTCGGTGACGCCGGCCAGGGCCGCGAGGATCGTCAGCGTGTTCGGGCGCCCGACGACGTCGAGATCGTGGATCCGGCCCTTCTGCTCCCGCAGCCGCAGCCCCTCGGCGAGGAACAGGAAATCGAACAGGCCGCGTTCGGCGTTCCGGGCGAAGTGCTCGAACGACGAGAACGCGATCTGGCTCTCCGCCCGGTCGTCGCTCCAGACCGTGGTGTTGTTCACGCCGGGGAAGTGCGCGGCGAGGTGGACCTGGCGCTTGCTCATGCGCGGACCTCCGGAGTTCGGGCGTGGCGGCTGACCGCGGGGGCGATCCCGAGTCGGGAGCGCAGGTCGGCCACGGGGCGGGACGAGACGTCGGCACGGAGGCCGGCGGTGACGAGGGTCGGGACCAGCTGGCGCGCGATGGCCGTGCTGTCCCGCGGCGTGCGGAGCGGCCGGAGCCGGACGCCGGCGATCCCGGCATCGCGGAGCGAACCGATCCGCGCCACCAGCTCCGGAACGGTGGTCGCGAGCACCGCGGCGTCCGACCCGGACCCGAGCGCGTACGGCCGACCGGCGGCCTCGTCGAGCGCGGCCAGTTCGTCCTCGGCCAGGGCTCTCGACGGCTCGATGAGCACCGCGAGGTCCGCGATCACCGGACGGGAGGTCCGCGACGGGTCCGTCTCCTCCAGGTGACGGATCTCGGTCACCAGGTCACGCGCCTCCCGGCCGTCGAAGCCGGGCGTGACCAGGACGACGTCCGCGACGTCCACCGCCAACGACGCCGCGTCCGCGCGGTGCGTGAGGACGAACACCGGCGGGCGACCCTGCGGCGACCGGGGGACGATCGACGCACCGTGCACCGAGACGAACTCGCCCCGGAACTCGGCGTTGTGGATCCGGTCGCGGTCGATGAAGCGACCGGTACGGACGTCGCGGATGATCGCGTCGTCGTCCCAGCTGTCCCAGAGCCGCGAGACGACCTCGGCGACCTCACGCGCCTCCGCGAACAGGGCGGCGGCCGTCTCGTCGTCCGGTGCCGACGTGGTCGTCGGGAACGTCCGGCGGCCGAACAACGCGGACTCGCGAGCGGTCGGACTGACCTGCAGACGCCAGCCGGCCCGACCGCTCGAGACGTGGTCGAGGGTCTGCACGCTCGTCGCGACGTGGAACGGTTCCGTGTGCGTGACGCTGACCGTCGGTACCAGACCGATCTGCCGGGTGGCGGGCGCGACCGCAGCCGTCACGAGCAGGGCGTCGAGCCCGCCGACGACGGTCGTCACGTCGAGGTCGCCGTCGTCGCCGAGCGGGCCGGCGGTGAACGAGTCCTCAACGGTCACCGCGTCGACGCCGAGCCGGTCCTGTTCGACGATGACGTCCCGCCAGTGACGGAGGCTGCGGAGCCGTTCGGCGCCGGAGTCGGCGGCACGCCACGCTGCGGGGTGCCACCCGGCTCCCCGCAGCGCCGTGACGAGGGCGAAGCGATCAGGCATCTGCACCGCCCCGGTGCGTGTGTCCGGCGCGGGTCTGCTGCTCGTGGACCGTCGCCCAGGTCGTGTCCTGCTCGCGGTCGAGGGGGTCGCTCATGCCGCGACGGTACGACCCCCGCCAGCGTCGGCCTCGCTCTGTTGCGACACATGACCGCGGGTTGCGTCACATGACGCCGTCCCCGGCGCAGGTCAGCGGTCGAACACCTCCGGCAGGGTCGCCACGAAGGCGTCGAAGTGGCTGTACCAGACGGAGTGCGCCGCACCGGGGATGCTCCGGACGTCCACACCGGACGCCGTCAGCGCCGCAGCGGTCGCGTCGTCGACGAAGTGGCTCGGGTCCGCGCGGACGACGATCGACCCCGGCCGCGGCGGCCACGTCCCACCCGGTCCCGCGGCGATGGCCGCCGCCGTCACCGGGTCGAACCGGGAGGCTGCCCGTGCCTCCACCTGACAGTCGCGCTCGCCGTAGTGCGGCTTCTCCGCGCGGAGCCGGTCCTCGGTCCGGCTGTCCCGTTCGGCCTCGTACTCGGCCTGCACCTCGGCCCGGTCGTACCCGCCGCGGGTCCCGAGCGGGGCGTCGACGCACACCGTGACGCCGGCGTCGAGCCGTCCGGTCGCGACGGCCGCTGTGAGCACGAGGCCACCGAACGAGTGTCCGAGCGTGGCGACCGGTCGGACCCCCAGCACGTCGAGTGTCCCGGCCACCGCTGCAGCGGCGTCGAGGACCGTCATCGTCGGACTGCGCGGAGAGCGTCCGTGCCCGGGCAGGTCGAGGGCGACCACACGGAGGCCGCGGTCGGCCAGGAGGTCCGTGATGCGCCACCAGCTCTCCGCCGCGCCTGTCATGCCGTGGAGGAGCACCACCGTCTCGTCGCCGTCCCCGGCTGTCTCGGCGTGCAGTCGCATCCCCACATCGAAGCACGGCCGATGCGTTCAACGGCGATTCACCATGAGTTCCGCATGGTGGCGGTGGATTCGCATCTTCGACCCATATCGTCATCGCAAGCGCGATTGCGTGAACTCCTCTGCGCTGGTCGAAGGGCCGCGATGACGGAAGGTCGGTCCCTCGTTGACCACCACCCCAGTCCAGTCGGGCTACACCCGCACCCGTCCCGCGACGAGCGGACGGGGCTCGAGCACATCGACGTACTCGGCGGTCCTGGCACAGGTGAAGGAGCACGACCTGCTCCGTCGCCGCACCGGGTTCTACTGGTCGCTGTTCGGGTCCTTGATCGGGACGCTCGCCCTCGCATGGGTCGCGTTCTCGTTCCTCGGTGACTCGTGGTTCCAACTGATCGTCGCCGGCGTCCTCGGGGTCCTGTTCACGCAGTTCGCCTTCTTGTCCCACGAGGCCGCGCACCGTCAGGTCTTCGCCTCGCAGCGTTGGAACGACCGGGCCGGCCGGTACGTCGGGACCTTCCTCGTCGGCCTGTCGTACTCGTGGTGGATGAACAAGCACACCCGGCACCACGGCAACCCGAACACGATCGGCAAGGACCCGGACATCGCGCCCGGCGTCATCGCCTTCATCCCCGAAGACGCACCCGTCACCGGGCTGAAGGGCGTGTTCACCCGGTTCCAGGGCTGGCTGTTCTTCCCGCTGCTCACCCTGGAGGGCATCAACCTGCACTGGTCCGCCGTCCGGGCCGTCGTCAGCGGCACCGGCACCACGGCGGACCGCCGCCACCGGATCATCGAGGGTTCCCTGCTCGTCGCCCGGTTCGGCATCTACCTGACCGCCGTGTTCTGGTTCCTGCCGTTCGGGATGGCGTGTGCGTTCCTCGGGGTGCAGCTGGCCGTGTTCGGCGTGATGATGGGCGCCTCGTTCGCCCCGAACCACAAGGGCATGCCGACCATCGCGCACGACGCGAAGGTCGACTTCTTCTCCCGTCAGGTCCGCACGTCCCGCAACATCCGCGGCGGCTGGTGGGTGTCGTTCCTGATGGGCGGCCTGAACTACCAGGTCGAGCACCACCTGTTCCCCTCGATGCCCCGCCCCGCCCTCAAGCAGGCGCGGCTCCTGGTCCGGGACCACTGCGACAGCCTCGACGTGCCCTACACGGAGACCACGCTGCTGCGCTCCTACGGCATCGTCGTCGCGTACCTGAACCGCGTCGGACTCGCTGCGCGGGACCCGTTCACCTGCCCGATGGTGTCGCAGCTGCGGATCAGCTGACCGCAGGCGGATCGTCGGTGCTTCCGCGATCCGCCTGGACCGGACAGGATCGGAGCATGGTCCTCACCCCGGCGTCGGCTGCCGACGTCGCGCAGCTGGGGGCGTTCCTCCGCGATGCCGACCTGACCCTCGCAGGGCTCGACGACGAGCCGGTCCGGCTGTGGGTGGACCGCGACGCGGACGGCACGGTCGTCGGCAGCACCGGGTACGAATGCAGCCGCGACGGCCGGGTCCGCGGGTCGGCGCAGAAGAGCCAGACCCAGGAACGTCAGGACGACGAGTGGCGCGCCCGGCGCGCGGACCACCAGCGGGCGCGTTCCCGTTCCTGAGCAGGCCGCGAGCAGTCGGTCGCCACCGCGTCAGGTGCGAACCCACCTCGGCTCGTCGTCCTCGTCCTCGTCCTCGGCCCCGGCGGAGCGCAGCTGCCACCGCTCCGCATCCGGCTCGATCACGATGTCGTCGGTCAGCCAGAACGTCTCGTCCGGTGACCAGCCAGCGAGCATCGTCGCACCGCCGTGGACGTCGATCGCCCGACCGGCTGCGGCGAGGTAGCCCTGCACGGACACGTGCACGGCGTCGTGGTCCGCCGCGACGGCCTCGTAGTCGGGCAGGAACCAGTGCTCCTCGCGCCCGGTCGACTCCCACCACACCCGCCGTCGTGCCCACCGCGCCGGCATCGGGTAGCGCTCGACCAGGCGTGCCCAGTCCGCGGCGCCGTGCACTTCGAACACCCGGGCGCCGGCTGGCGGCTGCAGGGATCGGAGCAGGACCTCGTCGTCGCCGAAGGAGTCCTCGACCAGGGTCGACCCGGACGAGCCGAGGCCGTCGACGCGCCGCGTCGACGACGGCAGGATCGCTGCTCCGCCGGGCTCGTCACCGAACTCGTGGGGCGTCGACCACCAAGCGCCACCAGCGGAGTCCACCACGGGCCCGGCGACGCGGGATCGTCCTTCACTGGCAACGACGTTGCGCCGCCACCGGTCGAGCACCTCAGCCATCGGCCCCGAGGTCGCGACGACCTCCGGCACACCGTTCCGCACCGGCTGGGTCACCCACTGCGCCGTCCGGTCGACGTCCGTGCCCCACCACGAGGCGGCGGGGGAGGCGACGACCGCCTCAGCCACAGCCCGGAGTGCGTTCCGCACGGACGGGAGGCCCGTGATCGCGTCCTCGACGAACGGCGGCTGCCACGGCATCGCCGAGTCGACGGAGTGCTGCAGTACGGGGAGGAACCGCATCGGATCGGTCCACGAGGCGAGCTCCGTCGCGTCGACATCGGACAGGACTGCGGCGAGAGCGTCGGCAGTGTCCTGCTCCGGCCGGAGGTCGGCGAGCAACCCGTAGCTCGCGGTGATCGGCTCGAGGAGCGCCGTGACGGCCCGGTGCACGCCCTCGTCGAGCCCCGCGGCCACGGCGAGGCAGAGCGTCCGGAACCGGGGACCGTCGAGGAGGTCGTCGAGCGTCGTCTGCTGCACCACCGGATCCTTCCACGCCCGGGCCGTCTCCAGGAGGATGGTGGCGGCGACGACGCTGGTCGCGCCTCCCGTCCGTGCCGACGACGACCGGCGGCCCGACCCGTGAAGGACACCCCATGCAGCCCACCACCCTGACCGGATCCGTCGCCCTGGTGACCGCGGCGTCCCGCGGCATCGGTCGCGCCGTCGCACTCGACCTGGCCGCGCACGGGGCCGATGTCGCGCTCGGTGTCCGCGATCCCGAGGCAGCGGCCGGCCTCGCCGACGAGATCCGCGCGATCGGCCGGCGTGCGGCGGTGGTGGCGATGGACGTCACCGACCTGCCCTCCTGTCGGGCCGCCGTGGACGCCGTCGTCACGGAGCTCGGGACCATCGACGTGCTCGTGAACAACGCCGGCGGTGGCATCGTCGAGGACGCGCTCGACGTCACCGAGGAGCACTTCGACACGGTGTGGGCGCTCACGACGAAGTCGACGTTCTTCGTCTCGCAGTACGTCGCCCGGCACATGCGGACGGCCGGCGGTGGATCGATCGTGAACGTCGCCTCGCAGGCCGGCCTCGTCGCCCTGCCGGGGGAGTCGGTCTACTGCCTGAGCAAGGCCGCCGTGATCCACCTGACCAAGTGCCTGGCGGTCGAGTGGGGCCAGTACGGGATCCGGGTGAACGCGGTGGCGCCGACCTTCATCGAGACGGACGGCACCGCTCCCGCCCTGTCCGACGCGGCGTTCCGGACCGACACGGTCGAGCGCATCGCGGCACTCCACCGGATCGGGCAGCCGGAGGAGGTCGCCGCGGCGGTGACGTTCCTGGCCGGCGAGGGGGCATCGCTCGTCACCGGGACCGCGCTGCCGATCGACGGAGGGTGGACGGCTCGCTGACCGGCACCGGTGCGCGAACTGCGCTCCGGACACGGTGCGCGACGAACAGGGCGACGGACGCGACGAGGATCCACACGACGAGCGTGACCAGCGCACCCGCCGCACCGGCGCCGTCGAAGTAGCTGGTCGCCGTGACGGCTCCGAACGCGGCCCCCGGGGGGAGTGCCCCGCCGACAGCGGCGAGCACCGGCGGCAGCAGGTGGTTGCTGATCGTCGCGCCGCTGGTCGCGTTGCCGAGGGTGGTGAACAGCAGGGTGGAGAGGACGACGCCCATCGGTCCGACGATCGACGTGATCGCGAGCGTGGACAGTGACACCGCGACCGCGAGGAGCGACAGCACCGCGATCACGGCTCCGGTCGCTGCCGGGACGGCGCCGTCGACCGGACCGGCGATCACCGCCACGACGATCGCCGCGGCGACACTCCCCACCACGGTCACGACGATGCGGACCCGGAGCCGGGCGAGGGCGGCGAGGGCGTTCATGACCTGCGCCAGGATGAATGCCGCGAGCGTGGTGCCGAACACCAGGTAGAACCCGGCGATCCCCTGCGAGTCGCTGGTGAACAGCGGGACGAGGTCCTGCGTGCGGACGATGTCGCTGCCGCCGGCCTGTGCGACCCGGCTGAGCATCGTCGTCGCGGCGGCGGTGGCGCTCCGTCCGTTCGCACCGGCGGTGTACAGCGTCGACCCGTCGGCTTCCGGGACGAGCGCGGCGACGACGTCGTGGGAACGCACGAGCTCCTCGGCCGCGGTGGTTGTCCTGACGCTGCGCACGTCGGCCGAGTCACCGAGCGCGGTGGTGGCGGCACGGGCCAGTTGTGCGTTCGCCACGGCGACGGGGAGGTGGTGCGGGACGGGCGACTTCTGGAGCCCGATGTAGAGCCCCGCGAACGCGCCGGCGACGGTCATCGCGACGATCACCTGGGTGATCAGGACCGGGAGGACCCGGCGGAGCGGCGGGTGTGGAGCGGGCGGTGTCATCCGGTTAGTAATCGATTCATTACTCATGGCATCGGATGATACCCTCGTGACATGACGACAGCAAGGGGTTCCCTCCCGAAGACGGCGGAACGCATGGCGGGCAGCCAGCGGCGTGAGGCGACACTCGCCGCGGCGGCCGCGGTGTTCGCCCGCGAGGGCTACCACGGCGCCACCACGGAACGGATCGCGCAGGCCGCCGGGATCAGCCAGCCCTACGTGGTCCGGATGTTCGGCTCGAAGGAGAACCTGTTCCTCGCCGTCATCGACGGGTGCCTGGAGGCCGTGCTCGACACCTTCCGCGCAGCCCTCCACGACGGACCACAGCGGACGGCCACGGCACGCCTGGGTGAGGCCTACCGGACCCTCGCCACCGAGGACGGCGTGCACCTCATCGTGATGCAGGCGTACATGCTCGGCGCCGACCCGGTGATCGGGCCGGTGGCGCGGGACGGCTTCACCCGGATCCTCCGCTTCCTCGTCGACGACGCCGGGCTGTCCCTGGCCGCCGCCGAGGCGTTCCTGGCGAAGGGGATGCTCATCAACACGCTCCTCGGGATGCGTCTGGGCGACCACGACGACGAGCTCGCGCAGCGCTTCACGCAGGCGGTGTCCCACCCCGCCAGCTGACGGGAGGCACGCTCAGGCCCCGGCGCGCTCCGCACCCTGGTGCCCGGAGTCGGTCAGATGCCCGGGGCCGGCCTGGTGCGGCGTCTCGGCCTGCAGGACCCGGTCCACCAGTGCTCTGACCGCCTCTGCCGCGCTCGGGCGCTGCCGCGTCTCGGCGCTCAGCCGACGGGCCGCGTCGAAGTGGTCTCGTCCGGCCAGCATCCGGTGCACGGCCGGCCCCACTGCTCCGGGCTCGTCGACGACCACCGCCGTCCCGGCTGCCGCTGCCCGGGCGGCGTTGATGAACTGGTCCGCACCCTGCGGGAGCAGCACCATCGGGATGCCCACAGTCGCCGCGGCGAGCACGGTGCCGGCCCCGGCGGCGCTGACGACGAGGTCGACGCCGTCCAACAGGTCGCGCATCGGGCGGAACGGCACGAAGCGCACGTGCTCGGTGTCCGCCAGGGGCTCGCCGATCACGCCGACGGTGGCCACGACGTCCACCTCGTCGGGGTGGAAGCCGTCGAGGATCGCCCGCAGCAGAGCGGCATCGCCGAAGACGGTGCCGAGCGTCACCAGGACGCGAGGCCGCCGGTCGGCGACAGGGAACAGGACCGGTGCTGCGGCCGCTCCGGGACCGCTGTGCGGCTCGGGACGGCTGTGCGGCTCGGACCGGAAGGGGATGGTGATCGGCGAGGGCGTCCAGCCGGGGGCCTGCAGTGTCACCGGGGTGGGGTCGAGGAGCGCGACGGGCGGTGCGGGGAGCAGTCCTCGCCGTTCGTAGCGTGGTAGCACCAGATCCGTCATCGGTTGCCGGAACACCTCCGGGACCTCGGGCCCGAAGGCGACGACCGCGTACGGCACGCCGAGCTGCGCCGCGACGAGGGGCCCCACCAGGTCGACGGCGTCCGCGACGATGACGTCGGGTGCCCAGTCGGTCGCGACCCGCACGGCGTCGTCGATGGTCAGGTCGACGCGGGTGCCGGCGAAGAACTCCGCCACGGCCGCGGGTTCCGGCCGGTTCGCGGGGTCGCTCCCGGGGATGCGGCGGCCCACCTCGGCGAAGAGCTCGCCGGGCATCGGGCCGGCTGCCAGCACGGGGACCGTCGGCAGCTCGACCGACAGCGCGTCGCGCATGCCTTCGCTGGTGAGCAGGGCGACGTCGTGTCCGGCGGTCTGTGCCGCACGGGCGAGGGGGACGAGGGGCAGGAGGTGCCCGAGGGCCGGGACAGCGGAGAAGAGGATGCGCATGGTTCTTCCTGGGGAGGGGATCGGGAGCGGGGAACGGGGTCAGTCAGCGGCGAGGACGAGCGGGATGCTGCGTCGGGCGCCGGTGACCAGGGGGAGTGTGCCGGCGGCGACCATGAGCACGGCACTGACGAGCGCAGCCGGGAGCGCGGCCGACAGGCCCAGGTGCGGGAGCGTGCCCGGTGTCGTCACGCCGAGGGCGAGAGCCTGACCGACGCTGGTCACGACGAGGACGGCCGCGGCGACGATGACCGCCGTGCCGACGAGGATCACGGACTCCCAGGCAGCGCGGGCGAGCACGATCCCGCGGGAACCGCCGGCGGCCTCGACGAGTGCGGCCTCCTGCTCCCGCGTCCGTCCCGCCATCAGGACCGTGGCGGCCGCGCCGAACAGCGAGACGAGCAGCGGCCCACCGAGCATGAGCAGGAAGCTCTGCGTGTCGATACCGCCCAGCGACCTGCCGGTCGTGCGTTCGACCGCATCGCCGAGGGTCGCGAAACCGGCGGTGATGCTCCCGGGCAGGGCGATCGTCATGACGAGCGCGCTGACCGTCGCACTGCTCCGGCCGACGGCGAAACCGGCCGCGTTCCGAGCGAGGAACCACGAGGCCGAGCGGTGCGCTGGCACCACGGCGGTCCACGCCCGGAGGACGGACGGGAACACCGTCGGACCGATGGCGACGAAGGCCGCGGTGACGAGCGGTCCGACCAGCAGGACCTGTGCTCCCGCCCGGACGCCGCTGGCGGCGAGGCCGAGCGTCATCAGCGTCGCGAGGCCCAGCGCCACGATGCCGGCGGCCCAGCGCCGCCATCCCTTGCGGCGTCGGGCGGCTTCCGGTTCGCGGAGCACCTCGATCGGACGGACCAGGCCGGCCAGCCGGGAGGCCCGGAGGCTGCTGAGGACCACCACGGCGGTGACGGCCACCACGACCGCGACACCGCTGACCGGGCTGAAGCGCTCGTCGAGGCTCCGGAGCCCGTCCGAGGCGGAGAGCCCGTAGTGCAGGAAGACCGGCACGAACGGGGCCGCGACGAGGCACCCGATCGTGCTGCCGATGAGCGCGACGACGCCGAGCTGCAGACGGACGACCAGGGTCACGGTGCCGGACGGCACACCGACAAGCTGCCAGAGGGCGTACCCACGGCGCTGCAGGTCGATCGTCAGACGGGTCACGCTGCCGAGGACCGCGGTCACGGCGACCACCGTCAGCACCACGACGAGTGAGGCGAGCGTCGCGAGTCCGCCGGCCCGGAGGAGATCACGCTCGCCGCCACCCTGCACGAGGACGAAGCCGGTCTCGAGCATCCCGGCGGCGACGGCAGCAGCAGCAGCGGTCGCCGCGCTCACGACGAGTGCGCCGATCCAGATGCCGACGTTGTACCGGAGGTCGCTGAGGACGAGTCGGAGCATCTCAGGCCTCCTGCGCGGCCGCGGTGAGCGCCTCGAGGACCTCGGCGGCGTCCGGCCGGACGAGTTCGCGGTGGATGGTGCCGTCGCGGAGGACGAGGACGCGGTCGGCCCGGGCCGCGGCCTCCAGGTCGTGCGTGACCATCACGACCGCTCGCTCACCGGCGGCCACCTGACGGAGCAGACCGAGGACAGCGTCCCCGGCGGTGGTGTCGAGGGCGCCGGTCGGTTCGTCCGCGAAGACGACGTCCGGCTCGGACGCCAGGACGCGGGCGATCGCGACCCGCTGCTGCTGGCCGCCCGACAGGCTGCCCGGGCGGTGGTCGCCCCGGTCCGCCAGGCCCACCGCTGCCAGGGCCGCGTCGACGTCCGTCGCCGAGACCGGCCGGTGCGCCAGGCTGGCGGGAAGCGCGATGTTCTGCCGTGCCGTCAGCGACGGGATGAGGTTGAAGGACTGGAACACGAAGCCGACCGTCGAGCGGCGCAGTGCCTGCAGCTGCTTCGGACGGAGCGACTCGAGCCGCTGACCGGCGATGGACACCGAGCCGCTGTCGTAGGGCTCCAGTGCGGACAGACAGTAGAGCAGGGTCGACTTGCCGGATCCGCTCGGTCCGACGATCGCGACGAACTCGCCCGGCAGGACGGACAGTGTCACGCCGCGGAGCACCGGGACCCGGGACTGTTCCGGGCCGGCGAAGGACTTGGTCAGGTCCTGGGCGTGCAGGAGTGGTTCGGTCATGGCGTCAGTCCATCTCGTTCGGGGCGGCGGGTCACTGGTGTGGGCAGGAGGTCCGTGGTGGAGCAGGCTCCACCACGGCAGGGCGTCGGCAGTGGGATGGTGCGGCGAGGGGCCGTCGTCAGGGCACGACGGCGCCCGCGTCGCGCTGGAGCAGGACCAGCACACGGGCGTACCGCCGCTCCTGGTACACGCCGTGCGCGGTCGCGAGCACCGCTGCCGCGGCGATGCCGGTGGTGAGGGTGCCCCGCGGTCCGAGCACGGTCGAGGCCCGGCGAGCGCGACGACGTACTCGGAGGGGTCGGGCACAGTGCCTCCCGGCGGTCGTCGGCCGGACCACTCGGCCGCGGCACCAGCGCCACGCGGAACGACCGTCCACACGGCGGCGGCTCCTGGTCGGGAACCGTCAGGAGGAGCGTCCCAGCCGCCCTGCGGCGGGCGCATCCGTTGCGTGACGTAACCCCGTGCCTCCCGGCCGTCGGGGTCCGCCGAGCCGCTGCCTGGAGGCTCGGGGCCGCGTCGGCGGGCCGGTGCCGCGTCGGCGGACCGTCAGTCGGCGTAGCCGTTCGCGGCGAGCGCTTCGGTGAGTCCGGTGCGGCTCGTCACCCCGAGCTTCGGGAACAGCTTGTAGAGGTGGGTGCTGACGGTGCGGTGCGAGAGGTAGATGCGGTCCGCGATCTCGCGGTTCGACATGCCGTCGGCGGCGAGCCGGGCGATCTGCAGTTCCTGCGGCGTCAGCGGGTTGCTCGTCGTCGGGCGCTCGGTGGTGTCGCGGAGTGGGACCTCGCCGGCGGCGCGGAGTTCGGCGGCGGCGCGGGCGGCGAAGACGGGGGTGCCGGCGGCGTCGAACTCGCCGAGCGCGTCCCGGAGGTGTTCGCGTGCCTCGACGACGCGGCGTTCCCGTCGGAGCCACTCGCCGAAGAGCAGGCGGGTGCGGGCGAGTTCGATCGGGGACTCGCTGAGTTGGCCGGCCTCGATGGCCCGTGACCAGTAGTGTTCGGCCTCGTCGGCCGGGGCGAGGAGCGCGCGGCTCCGGAGCACCAGGGACGTCAGGTGTGCGGAGTGGAAACCGCTCGCGACGGCCTCGGCCTCTGCCAGGTCCTCGGTCACCGTCTCGGGGCGTCCGCCGTGCACGGCTGCCTCGGTGCGGTCGGCGATGGCCCAGAGCGCCCGTGTCGGGTGCACGGCCATGTGGGTGAACTCGACGAGGGCGTCCCGGTAGCGGTGCTGGCCGAGGGCGATGAGTCCGGCGGCCCATCGTGCGTCGGCGCTGGAGAGGGCGAGTCGCCCGCCCGTGGACCGGGACGAGCTGTCACGGATCGCGCGCCGTGCGGCCTCGACGTCTCCGAGCAGGGCGTAGGCACGGGCGAGGGTGCCGTGGGCGATCCCCGCGACGAGGGGGATCTGGCTGTCTCCGGCCATCCGCGCGGCGTACTCGGCGTCGGCGACGGCGTCCCGCACCCGGCCGCGGAGCAGCAGGATGGTCGCCCGTCCGCGGAGCGCCTGGGTCTCGTCGGCGACGGCGCCGAGCTCGTGGGCCCGTTCGTAGGCCAGCTCCCAGCAGGTCAGCGCGGTCTCGAGGTCCTGCAGTGACTCGGCCGCGATGGCGAGCGACGCCATGCCGAGTGGTGAGGCGAGGAGTTGCGGTACGAGGTGGGGGAGGTTCGCCCGGGCGGCGGGGGCGGCACCGAGTGGGGTCAGCAGCGCGAGTGCCACGGGCTTCAGCGGGCTCGTGGACGGGATCGTGCGGAGCTCCGACTCGAGCGCGTGCCACTCGGCCCGGGGGCGGTTCCGGCCGCGTACGACCAGCGCGGCGGCCCACAGCACCTCGACGAGGCGGTCGGCGTGCTCGGGACCGGCGAGGACCGATCGGACCCGGTCCATCTCGAGTGGCGGTGCGCCCACGGAGCCCGTCGTCAGGCTGAGCACCGTACGGGTGACCGCGGTCTCGGTGACGGTCTGGGCGTCGCCGGCCAGGGAGTCGACCTGCGCGAGGAGCTCGATCGCCTCGCTCGTCATGCCGGCGGCTCGCGCGGTCTCGGCGGCGCGCCCGAGGCGGCGGGCCCGCCCCACCACGCCCTGGGAGAGGGTGGCGGCACGCTCGTACGCCCGGACGGCCTCCGGTCGGGCGCCCCGCTGTTCGGCCCGGCGGGCGACGGCCTCGAGGTCCGCGGCGATGGTCTCGTCCCGTTCGAACGTCGCCGAGGCGCGGTGCCAGGCGGCACGGGTCTCGTCGCGCGCGACGGATGCGAGCGCCCGGTGGGCGGCGGCGAGTTCCGCCGCGGAGGCGTTGCCGATCACCGCCGACCGGAGGAGCGGGTGCCGGAAGTGCAGGGACGCGAAGTCGGTGCGGAGGAGCCCCCGGACCTCGAGTGGTTCCAGGTCGTCGAGGCCGAGGTCCATCGTCCGTGCGGCCGCCATCACGTCCTGCAGGGCAGCGTCGTCGGCGACCGCCGCGAGGACGAGGAACGCGCGGCTGGCGACGGGCACGGCGGAGAGCTGGTCGAGGAACGCCTGCTCGAGGCGACGTGTGGTCGGCAGGCGCGAGGAGAGCGACGTGCCCGCGACCCCGGTGGCGGCGAGCGCGGCAGGGAGTTCGTGGAGGGCGAGTGGGTTCCCCCCTGCCTCGGTGAGGATCCGGCGGCGAGCCGTGTCGGAGAGTGGCCGAGGGAGGGTGTCGGCGAGCGTGGCGAGGAGCGTCTCGGCGGCGTCGGCTCCGAGCGGACCGAGGTCGAACCGGGGGAACGAGCACGGCAGGGTGACGTGGACGTCGTGCCCGGTCCTGGCCGTCGCGATGACGACGATCGGTGCGTTCGAGAGCCGGAGTCCGATGAAGTCGAGCACCTCGGCGCTCGACCGGTCGGTCCACTGCATGTCCTCGGCGAGGACGAGCACCGGCCGGCGGGACGCGGCTTCCTCGAGCAGTCCGAGTGCGGCCGTGCTCACCAGGAGGCGGTCGGGGACTGGTCCCTCCTCCACGGCGAACGCGGTGAGCAGGGCCGTGCGTTGCCGGTCGGGCAACGCTGCGACGTACGGCAGCAGCGGGTGGAGCAGCTCGTGGAGGCCGTCGAAGCCGACCGTGTTCGACCCTTGCAATCCGGTGCACCGGAGGACCCGGAAGCCGGCCTGCCGGGCGTGCTGTTCCACGGCGGTCACCAGGGCGGTCTTGCCGATGCCGGCTTCGCCCTCGACCAGGACGGCGGCGCCGCCCTGTCGGTCGCCGTTGCTGTCTGCGGCGTCGCTCCGGGCGGCGTCCACGAGTCCGGTCAGGACGGCGAGTTCCTCGGAGCGGCCGAACAGGACGGGCGATCCGGCGGGCAGTGCCCGTGCGGTGGCAGCACCGGGTGCGGACGGGAGGCTCGTCCCGACTCCGTCAGCAGCCATGCGCGGTGCTCCTCGTCGATTGCGTGATCTTTCACACAAAGTACGGGGTGCGCGGGCGACGGGCAAGCCGGCCGCGGGGGCGGCGCGTCGCTACGGGTGGTCCTCCGGGCGTGGCAGGGTGCCGTGGTCGATGACGGTCTCGTAGACCCGCTCGAGGACCCCGGCGAACGCGGGGAGTTCGGCATCGCCGAGTCCGCTGAAGAACATCGCCCGGACGAGTTCGGTGTGCCGGGGCGTGGCCTCGCGGAGGGTGCCCCACCCGTCGTCGGTCAGCGCCACGGCGGTGCTGCGTCGGTCGCGCTCCCAACGGCGGAGGTCCACCAGCCCCCGCTCGGCCAGACGCTTCGTGTGGTGCGACGCGCGACTGCGCTCCCACCCGATGCGGGTCGCGAGGGCGGACATCGTCATCTCGCCGCCGGGCTCGCTGGTCAGGGCGACGAGGACGTCGTAGTCGGCCAGTGAGATGTCGCTGTCGGCACGCAGCTGCCGGTTCATCTCGTAGCGCATCCGCAGCTGCAGCTTCATCCACGCGTACCAGACCCGCGTCTGCTCGGCGGTGAGGAACGCGTAGGGCGACTCCGGGGGCACCTCGGCCTGCGCTGCCATCGTCCGTCACCTCCCGTCGCCCGATGCTCGGGCGCCCACCATCATCGCAGGGTGCCCGAGCGTCGCGGGTGAGTCGTCGTTCAGGCGGGCGGCGCGCTCGTCAGGAGCGTGTAGACCCTCGCGATCGTGTCGCCCTCGACGAAGCAGATGTCCATGCCGGACACCACGGGCTCCTGCCCTTCCGGTCCGAAGTGCCAGGCCAGGTAGCCCATGCCGTGGTTCTCGTACACGGGGCCGGCCGGTGTGAAGACGAACCCCGGGGCTTCGTCGAGCAGCCGCTGCGCCTTCGCGTGCAGGGCGTCGTGGCCGGTGACGACCTCGTCGGGGTCGAGGAAGGTGACGTCGGCGGCGTAGGTGCGCTCGATCGCTGCCCGGCGGCGTTCGGGGTCGCGTTCGCCGAAGACCTCGAACAGGTTGGCGTGCATCAGGGACTCGAGGGGTTGCGACATGGGGTTCTCCGTGGGTGCTGGTCGTGGGTGGTCAGGGGTGCGACGGGGACCTGTCGGTCCAGTCGAACACGAGGTGCCGGCGGGCGATCGCCCACGTCCCGTCGACCCGGACGAACTGGTCCAGGTAGCGGATCGACATCGTCAGGAGCGTGCGTGCTCCGTCGTCCTGCAGGACGTGGAAGGCGACGCAGTACGTCTCACCCTCGGCGGAGTCGGCGCCCGTGAACCGGATCGTCGACTGCCCGTTGAGGTACGTCGTCACGTCGTACTGCTCGATCAGGCCGGCGAAGGTCTCGGCGAGCCGGTCACGCCCGCGGATGGTGTCCCCGGGCTCGGTGGTCGAGGGGTCGCCCTGGAACAGGACGACGACGCCGTCCTCGGTGAACACCGAGGCCTCGAGCTGTGCGTCCCGCCGGTCGGCACCGCGGGCGTAGGTCGCGAGCAGGGTGCGGATCTGCTCGCGGTCGATGAGGGTCGTCAGGGTCTCGTCCATGGTGCTCCTCCGTGCGGGTCGGGTCGGTGGTCGCCCGTCGGGACGGGACGGGGCGTCCGGGTCGGCCCCGTCCCGTCGTCCGGGTCAGGCGAGGGCGGCGCGCAGTGACGCGGTGGCGAGCATGAGGGCGTGCTTCGCGGCCTCGGTGTCGTGCATCGAGTTCACCATCACGAAGTCGTGCACGATGCCACCGAAGCGCACGTTGGTCGCCTTCACACCGGCTTCGCGGAGCCGTGCCGCGAACGCCTCGCCCTCGTCGCGGAGGACGTCGGCCTCGCCGGTGATGACGAGTGTCTCCGGCAGTGTCGCGAGCACCTCGAGCGGCGCGCGCAGCGGCGACACGGTCGGCAGGGCACGCTCGCCCTCGTCCGTCGTGTACTGGTCCCAGTACCACTGCATCCCGGCCCGGGTGAGGAAGTAGCCGTCGGCGAACTCCTCGTAGGAACCGGTGTCGAACGCGGCGTTCGTCACCGGGTAGAAGGCGACGAGCTTGACGAACTCGACGTCCCCGCGCTCGGCGGCGAGCAGCGCCAGGGCGATCGCCATGTTGCCACCGACCGAGTCGCCGGAGACCGCGAAGCGGGAGGCGTCGAGCCCCTTGTCGCGCCCTTCCTCGACGACCCACTTGGCGGCTGCGTACGACTGCTCGAGCGCGACCGGGTAGCCGACCTCGGGGGAGCGGTCGTACTCGGGGAAGACCACGGCGGCGTTCGAGCCGATCGCCAGGTCCCGTACCAGGCGGTCGTGGGTGTGCGCGTCGCCGAACACCCAGCCGGCGCCGTGCACGTAGAGGATGACGGGCAGGTTCGCGGTCGTCCCGGCGGGCTTCACGAGCCGGATCCGCACGGTGCCGGTGGGCCCGCCGGGGATCTCGTGCCACTCCTCGTCGACGTCGGGCTTGAAGATCGGGCTGTCCTGCACGCCGTCGACGGCCTTGCGGCCCTCGGTCGGCGGCAGCTCGTTGAGGAACGGCGGGGTGGACGTCGCGTCGACGAACTCCTGTGCGGCGGGTTCGAGGGCGATGTTCTTCGGGTTTCCGGGCATGGTGTGCTCCTCCAGGGGTCTACGGGGTGGTGCGTGACAACGCTGGCAGGAGGCCCGCGGGACGGGCATCCGTCAGCTGACGTATCCGGCGCTCAGCTCCCACAGCCGGTCTGCGTTCTCCGGGTCGAGTGCGTACCGCGCCACCCCGCGGTCGTGACCGGTCCCGTCGTCGAGGACCGGAGCCTCCTGGCCGTCCTCGAAGTACCGGGCGGTCACGCCGGCGACCAGCGGGGACGCGACGAGCAGCGTCGACGTCGCCGCGCCCTGCGCCGGCGTCTTGAAGAAGGACTGCTCGATCCGGTTGCCGTCGTCGTCCAAGGCGCCCATCGCACGGAGGGTCGCGTCGTCGAGGTGTCGCTGCAGCCCGGTCGTGATCCAGCCCGGCATCAGGGAGTTGGCGGTGACGCCCGCGTCGGCCCATCGGTCCGCCACACCCACGGCGAGCAGCACGTCAGCCGTCTTCGACTGTGCGTACGCCGCCCACCGGTCGTACGGGCGGTTCGCGAAGAACGGGTCCTCGAAGTGGAACGGCGACCGGAGGTGCGCGGTCGAACTGACCGTCACCACCCGGGCCCCGTCGGCGGCGGCCAGGTGCGCACGGAGTCCGAGGAGGAGTGCGAAGTGCCCGAGGTGGTTGGTGGCGAGCTGCATCTCCCACCCGACGGACGAGAGCTGCCGTGTCGGCAGCGCCATGACTCCGGCGTTCGCCACGACGCCGTCGACCGGACCCTCCCAGCCGTCGGTGAACCGGCGGACCGAGCGGAGGTCGGCGAGGTCGAGCGGACGCGCGTCGACGCGACCGGCACCGGGAGTCGGGTCCCGCTCCAGCCGGGCCCGGGCACCCGCCGGATCCCGGACACCGACGGTGACGTCCGCTCCGGCAGCGGCGAGGGCCAGCACGGTCTCCGCGCCGATGCCGGAGCCTCCGCCGGTGACCACGTAGCGCTTCCCGTGCAGGTCGAGGCCGGCGAGTACGTCCGCGGCGGTCGCATCTGCCGTGAACGGTGTGCGGACCGCCTCAGACATCGGCCACCGCCGACCGGCGCTCGGCCGCGGCGAGCGCCGCTTCCATGCCCGCGCGGTCGAGGCGGACGCCGTACGCCGGCTGGTCGCGCTCGGAGCGCCAGCCCTCACTGAGCGGCCCCGCGTCGACGACGTCGAAGCCGAACCGGTCGAGCAGCGAGGTGACCGACGCCTTCGCGTCGGCGTCGTCGCCGGCGATCGCCAGGCTCCGCCGGTCCGGGGTGCCGGCGGGGGAGCCGTCGGTCGTCACGTCGGCGGAGCCCAGGTTGTTGAGTGCCTTCACGACCGTCGCCCCGGGCAGGAAGTGCTGGAGCAGCTCCGACGTGGTCGGGGCCGAGGGCTGCTCGAGTTCGTCGACGCGGCCGGAGTACTCGGGGTAGTAGTTGCCCGTGTCGATGACGGTCTTGCCCACGAACGCCTCGGCAGGCAGGTCCCGGTAGCCGGAGACCGGGATCGCGACGACCACCACGTCGCCGGCTCGTGCTGCATCCGAGACGGTGGCGGCTCCGGCCGAGGGCGCGAGCTCGGCGATGAGTTCCTCGAGCGTCTCCGGGCCGCGCGAGTTCGCCAGGACGACGTCCAGGCCGATCTGCACGGCTCGTCGTGCGATCTGAGCGCCGACGTTGCCGGCTCCGATGATGCCGAGGGTCTGGACGGGGGTGGTGACCATGGTCGTGCTCCTGCGGTTCGTGGGGGACGGCCGCGTCCCGGCCGCTCTCGACAACGCTGGACGGTCCTCCCGGCCGGGGCATCCGTCGCACGACGTATCCCTCGCGCGACGCGCCCGTCGGCGGGTCGCCCGGTGTGGTGGTCGCGGCCTGCGCGCTCTACCGTGAGCGGGTGACGACCCCCGACCGGACCGACCCACCGAGCCTGGCCGCCGCTCCGTGGACGTTCCTGCTGTCGGCGACGCCGTGGCGGTCCCTGCTCTCCGTCACGCTGACCGCGGTCCTGTGGCTGGTCCTCGCGGCTCCGGTCGTCGCGACCTGGTTCGTCGCGCCGTTCTGGGGCGCGGTGGTCGCCCGGTTCGAACGGTGGCACCCGGTCGTCCTCGGCCTGCCGCCGATCCGCGACCCCCGCTCCGCCGGTCCGAGCCGCCGGCCGGGCGTCCGAGCGCGTCTGCGTGACCCGCTCGTGTGGTCCGAGTCGACCTTCCTCGTGGTCTTCGTCGCGTTCGCGGCCCTGAGCTTCGCGCTCGTGGTGCTCGTGCTCCTCACCGCCGCGGTGGCGGTCGGCGCGGCCACCGGCACCCGGCCGCCCGCCGACGACGTCATCCGCAACTGGCTGGCCGGGTTCCACCTCGGCGCGCCCGTGCTCCTCGCCGGGTCGCTCGTCGTGTTCGTGCTCGCCCTGTACGGGGTGTCGGCGGTGGCGGCCGTCCACGTCCGGGTGGCCCGGGCCCTGCTGTCCGGGCGCGACGAGGAACTCGAACACCGGGTCGAGGAACTCACGTTCTCGCGCCGGGCCCTGCTCGACGGCTTCGACGCGGAACGTCGACGCATCGAGCGGGACCTGCACGACGGCGCTCAGCAGCAGCTCGTCGCGCTCGCGATGGACGTCGGACTCCTCGACGTCGAACTCGCTGCGGCCGAGCGGGACGGCGGCGACCTCCGCGCCGTCCGCGGGGCGCTCGAGCGGATCGGTGTCCGCGTCGACGGCGCGGTCGGGTCCCTGCGTGCGAGCATCCGCGGCATCCACCCGCGGGTCCTCGTCGACCACGGGCTCGGCGCGGCCGTCGCCGAACTCGCGTCGCGCTCGCCGCTGCCGGTGCGGGCGTCCGTGGACCTGCCCGTCCGGCCGCCGGCGCGGCTGGAGACGGCCGCCTACTTCGTCGTCAGTGAAGCGCTGACGAACGCGGTCAAGCACGCCGGTGCGCAGTCGGTGTCGGTGGCGGCGGGGGAGACCGACGCCCGGTTCTGGCTGCGGGTCGAGGACGACGGGGTGGGCGGGGCGCGGCCCGTGCCGGGCGGCGGTCTCGACGGGCTCCGGGAACGCGCCGTCGTCCTCGGAGGCTCGCTGGACGTCGTGAGTCCGGCCGGCGGTCCGACGGTGCTCCGGTTCACCGCCCCGCTGCACGACGACGAACGCGACGCCGTGCCCGACGTGGTCCGGTGGCGCTCGTGAAGGTCTTCGTGGCAGAGGACGCCGTCCTGCTCCGGGAGGGGCTCGTGAGCCTGCTGGAACGCGCCGGCCACACGGTGGTCGGCGTCGCGGCGGACGCACGTCGACTCGTCGACGAGGTGGACGCCCTGGTCGCGGCCGGTGCCACGCCCGACGTCGTCCTCACCGACGTGCGGATGCCGCCCACCGGGACCGACGACGGCCTCCGGGCGGCCGTCGTCCTGCGGGAGCGGCACGACGGCCTGCCCGTCGTCGTGCTGTCCCAGTACGTCGCCGGCGCGTACGTCCGCGAGCTGCTCGACGACGGCCGGGGCGGCGTCGGCTACCTGTTGAAGGACCGTGTCGGCAAGGTACCCGCGTTCCTCCGCGCGCTCGAGACGGTCGCCGACGGCGGTGTGGTCGTCGACCCCGAGGTCGTACGGCACCTCACGCGCAGTCAGGCGACGGACAGCCCGTTGGCCCGGCTGACGCCGCGCGAGACCACTGTCCTGGAGCACATGGCCGAGGGCGCCTCGAACGCCGACATCGCCGCCACCCTGCACCTGTCCGACGCCGCGGTCGCGAAGCACGTCGGCAACGTGTTCACCAAGCTCGACCTGCCGCCGGAGGACACGAACCGGCGTGTGCGAGCGGTGCTGACCTACCTGCGCGAGAAGCGCTGAGCGAGAACGGCCGAGGGAGACACCGGATGAGGACGATCGGACTACGGCGGATGGGGCCGCGCGACCCGGCGCAACGGCACCGGACGGCGACTCCGCTGGAACTGCTGTTCGACCTGGTGTTCGTCGTCGCGGTGGGGCTGGCGGCGACGAACCTGCACGAGATCGAGGCCGAGGGGCGCCTCACCTCGGCGGTGCTGTCGTACGGCCTGGTGTTCTTCTCGATCTGGTGGGCGTGGATGAACTTCACCTGGTTCGCCACCTCGTTCGACACCGACGACTGGCTCTACCGGGTGACGACGGTCGTCCAGATGGCCGGGGTCCTGGTCCTGGCGGCCGGTGTGCACGCGGCCATGGTGGAGGACGACTTCACCATCGGGATCATCGGCTACGTGCTGATGCGGCTGGCGCTCGTCGGGCAGTGGATCCGCGCCGCCGTGTCCTCGACCCGCTACCGCCGCACCGCGGTCCGCTACGCGGTGGGGATCGTCGTCGTCCAGGTGCTCTGGATCGTCTCGCTCGCCCTGCCGGAGGGCCTCTGGCCGTTCGCGGCGCCGTTCCTCGTCCTCGGCGAGGTGCTCGTCCCGGTCTGGGCGGAGCTGGGGGCCGCCGACACCCGGTGGCACACCCGGCACCTGGCCGAGCGGTACTCCTTGTTCACGCTGATCGTCCTCGGTGAGGGGCTCGTCGCGTCGGCCAACGCCGTGATCGACGCCCTGGCGCACACCGACCACCTGGGGTCCCTGCTCACCCTCGCCGCCTGCGGACTGGTGATCACGGTCGGCATGTGGTGGATCTACTTCTCGCGGGAGCAGCACGACCACATCCACTCGCTGCCGACCGCGCTGCTGTTCGGGTACGGCCACTACCTCGTCTTCGCGGCGGCCGGGGCGCTGCCGGCGGGGATCGAGGTGGCCGTCCTCGCCGACGCCGGCCACGTCGAGCTGTCGTCCTCCGCCGTCGCCGCGACCGTCGCCGTGCCGGTGGCCGTGTTCGTGCTCTCGATCTGGGCCCTCGCCATCCGACCCTCGGCGACCCGCCGCGCGAACGTCGTCGTGGTCGTCCTCACCGTGGCGGTCCTCGCCTCGGTCGCGGTGCCCGCGGTCTCCCTGCCGGTCACCGCGCTGCTCGTCGCCGCGGTCGTCGTCACCCTCGAACTGCCGTCCGCGACGCCCCACGAACACGGCTCCGACGCCTCCCAGGCGCGCGGGAGTCGGCTGTCCGCATGAGCGACAGCCACGAGGGAGCACCCATGGTCGACGGCGAACCCGTCACCGCCGAGCGTCTGCAGCACGACCTGTCCTTCGACTCGGACGCGATGCCCGAGGACGACCCGGGCACCGACGAGGACGCCCTCGTCGCCGACGGGGACCCCAGCGAGGAGGACGCCCAGGGATCGCAGGAACCCTGACGCAGCCTCAGCGAGGCCGGCGACGCTGCGCGGTGAGACGCCCGGCCCGGCAGACGAGGCCGAGCGTGGTCACGACGACCCCGCCGACGGTCGAGGGCCACGGCAACGCCGCCACCAGGACGACGCACCCAGCGGCACCGATGACGGCCAGGAGGCGCGGGTACCGCCGGTCCCGCCGCTCCTGTGTCAGGGCGGCCGTGTTCGCGACGAAGTAGTACAGCAGCACCCCGAAGGACGAGAACCCGATCGCCCCCCGCAGGTCGGTCACGGCGACGAGGACGCACACGACCAGACCGAGCACGACCTCGGCACGCGCCGGCACCGCCGTCCGCGGGTGCACGGCGGCGAACCACCCCGGCAGGTCCCGGTTCCGCGCCATCGCGAGGCTCGTCCGCCCGATGCCCGCGATCATCGCCAGGAGCGCCCCGAGGGCAGCAGCGGCGGCACCGACCTGCACGACGACGCCGGCCCACGGCTGCCCGGCCGTGGCGACGACGGACCGGAGGGGCGCGGCGGAGGCGGCCGTGCCTCCCGGCCCGAGGGCGTGCAGCGTGGCGAGCGCGACCAACGCGTAGACGACGAGCGCGATCCCGAGGGCGGTGGTGACCGCCCGGGGGATCGTGCGGGCTGGATCGACCACCTCTTCACCCAGGGTCGCGATGCGGGCGTACCCGGCGAAGGCGAAGAACAGGAAGCCGGCAGCCTGCAGGACCCCCAGCGGCGTCGCGGCGACGCCCGGGTCGTCCGCCGTCGGCCCGGAGTGCGTGAGCCCCAGGACGACCACGACGGTCAGGGCGACGAGGGCGACCACGACGAGGACCCGGGTGAGGAACGCCGTCCGCGTGATGCCCAGCGTGTTGACCACGGTGAGGGACAGGACCACGGCGACCGCGACGGGCCGCTGCCAGGCCTCGGGCACCAGGTACGCGGCGACCGTCATCGCCATCGCCGCCGAACTGGCGGTCTTGCCGATCACGAAGCCCCACCCGGCAGTGAAGCCGACCCAGGGTCCGAGGCGCTCCCGGCCGGAGACGTACGCGCCGCCCGAGGTCGGGTACTGCGCCGCGAGCTGCGCCGACGAAGTGGCGTTGCAGAACGCGATGACGCCCGCGACCAGCAGCGCGACGAGCACACCGCTGCCGGCTACGGACGCCGCGGGGGCGAACGCCGCGAACACGCCCGCGCCGATCATGGAGCCGAGCCCGATCACGACGGCGTCCCGCAGCCGGAGACGCCGCGCGAGGGAGCCGGTCGGGGGAGCGGTCATCCGACCATCCTGACCACGTCAGGTGAACAGTGCGTGCTCCGTGTACGGCGCAGCGGCCAGGCGGTCAGGCGGCGTGACGGCCGACCGACACCGACTCGAGCGGGGTGTCGCGCAGCTCCCGCCCACGGAACCAACGCAGCAGCCACTCCGCCGGCGAACCCGACAGCCCGGCCGGCAGACCACCGCGGCGCTGCAGGAAGTCACTGAACCCCGGCTCGTCCCGGAGCTCCGCCTCGGACGGGTTGCCGAACGCCATCGACCAGCCGTCGAAGCGGCGGGCGTCGATGTCCTCGCGGCTCAGGGAACGCACGTCCCGGTGCCGCGGGTCACGCTGGATCGCGCCGAACCGGTCCTCGACGCTCCAAGCCGGCCCCTCCAGGACCTGCATGAAGCGGCCGTCCTTCGCCACGAGCAGCCCCGAGACACCGAGGGCGTCGTTCTTCAGACGCGCGTCACGCAGCAGCGCGACGAGCTGGGCGTCGGTGAGGTCGTCGGCGGCGACGGACATGTAGACGAGGGAGAGCATCGATCCACGATCCCTCGCGTCCGCCGCACCGGTCAACCGCGGCCACTCGACGAGTCCGGATCCCGCACTCGCCCCACGTCCCCTGCCGTTCACCCGGCGTCCCTACCGTCACCCCCGATGCCGACGCAGCAGGCCCCCTTCCGCACCGACGTCCACGCCCTCCGCGCCGTGGCCGTCGTCCTCGTGCTCGTCTACCACCTCGACCTCGGCTGGCTCCGCGGCGGGTTCGTCGGCGTCGACGCCTTCTTCGTCGTCTCCGGGTTCCTCATCACCGGACAGCTCCTCCGCCAGCTCCGCGACACCGGACACATCGACCTCCCCGCGTTCTGGGCGCGACGGGCACGCCGACTCGCACCCGCCGCACTCCTCGTCCTCGCCGCCACCGCGACCGCCGCCGTAGTGCTCACCCCACGCCAGGACTGGCCCGCCCTCGGCGCCCAGCTCGCCGCCAGCGCGCTCGCCGTCGAGAACTGGGCGCTCGCCGCGTCCAGCACCGACTACCTCGCCGCCGGGGACCCGTCCACACCGTTCGAGCACTTCTGGTCCCTGGGCGTCGAGGAGCAGTTCACCCTCCTGTGGCCGCTGCTGCTGCTGGCGGTGTGGCGGGTGGTGCGACGACCAGGGTCGGGCGAGCGCGCCGTCCTCGTCGCCGTCGTGGTCGTCGTCGCCGTGTCCCTCACCTGCTCGTCCGTCCTCACCACCACGGACCCGGCACCGGCGTACTTCTGGCCGCACACCCGGGCGTGGGAGTTCGGCGTCGGCGCGGTCCTCGCCCTTGCTCCCGGCGCCGCCCCCGGTGCCGTGCGTGGCCCGCGTGTGCGGACGGCCCTCGCCGTGACCGGGTGGCTCGGGCTCGTCGGCTGCGGCCTCCTCCTCACCCCCGCCGTCGCGTACCCCGGGACGGCGGCCGTCCTGCCCGTCGCCGCCACCGCGCTCGTCATCGCCGGCCGGACCGAGACCGGCCTGCTCGGCCGGGCCACGCGCCTGGCACCCGTCCGCTGGCTCGGCCGGGTCTCGTACGCCCTGTACCTCTGGCACTGGCCGGTCGCCCTCCTGCTCCCACGCGCCCTCGACCTGCCCACGCCTGCGCGTGTCGCCGTCACGGTCGTCCTCGCCGCGGGTCTGGCACACCTCACCACCGTGCTCGTCGAACGACCCGTCACGACCGGGAGGCTCGCCCACCACCGACCGCGCGTCACCCTGGCCGTCGTGGCCGGGGCCACCGCCCTCGTGCTCGTCGTCCCGGCCGTCGGCTGGGGCGCCCTCACCGGACAGCTCCGGGAGGACCGTGCCCTCGCCACCGAACTCCGCACCGACGGCGACCGGTGCTGGGGCGCCGCCGCCATCGCGCCGGGGAGCCCGTGCACGGTCGCCGGGGAGCCCGGACGCGGGACCACCCCGTCGACCGTGACCGCCGCCTACGACGTCGACCCCACGTGGGACGACTGTCAGGCCGAGGCGACCGACGCCCGCAGCTGCGTCGTCGGCGTCCGCGGTGGCACCCGGGTCGCGCTCATCGGCGACTCCCACGCACACCAGTGGTCCTCCGCCCTCATCGCCCTCGCCGAGCAGCGCGGATGGGAGCTGCACCTCATGGTGAAGGGCGGGTGCGCGTTCTCCCACGTCCGCTGGAGTGACGTCTCCGCCGCGGACGAACGGCGCTGCGGCGTGTGGAACCGTGCCGTCGACCGGTCCCTCGCGGCCGCAGCGCCGTACACGCTCGTGTTCACGTCCGCCCGGGCCGATCTCCGGGGTGCACCCGAGGGGACGGACCCGGCGAGGAGTGCGCGGGACGGGTACCGAGCCTCCTGGCAGCCCCTCATCGACCGCGGAGCGAGGATCGTCGCCATCACGGACACCCCGGCCGTCGGCAGCGGCGTGCAGCACTGCGTCGACGAACACCGCGCCGACCCGGGGTCCTGCCGGATCAGCACCGGGCGGGCGTTCGCTGCGGCAGACCGGCTCGTCGCCGCAGCACGGGCGACACCCGGGGCGGTCGTGACGGACATGACCTCGTCGTTCTGCGTGCAGGGGGCCTGCCCCGCGGTGATCGGCAACGTCCTCGTCTACCGCGACTCGCAGCACCTCACCCGCACGTACGTCACCACGCTCGTCGGAGCGCTCGGGCAGCGGACGGACGCGGCCCTCAGCGCCGCAGGTCCCGCAGGTCCCGCAGGTCCCGCAGAGCGGTAGCACTGCGGTCGGGGGACAGCGTTGTGCTCGCCACCAGTGCGGGCGGGTAGTCAGGACGCATGGGTCATCGTTTCCGCGGCAAGGTCGTCGTCATCACCGGAGCATCGAGCGGCATCGGCCGGGCTGCTGCGCACGAGTTCGCCAAGCAGGGCGCCACGCTCGTCCTCGCCGCACGCGGGAAGGAGAGCCTGGAGGCCGCGGCCGCCGAGTGCCGCGCGCTCGGTGTCGAGGCCGTCGCGATCCCCACCGACGTCGCCGAGGAGCGGCAGGTCAACGACCTCGTCGCCACCGTCACCGCCCGCTTCGGTCGCATCGACGTGTTCGTCGGCAACGCGGCGCTCTTCGTGTACGGCCTGTTCGAGCAGACCCCGACCGAGGCGTTCAAGCGCGTCGTCGACACCAACCTGCACGGGCACGTCCACGCGGTCAAGGCCCTGCTGCCGCACTGGAAGCAGCGCGGCGAAGGCACCTACGTCCTCGTCGGCTCGATCCAGTCGCTGCTCTCCGCGCCGTACCAGTCGGCCTACGTGACGAGCAAGCACGCCGCCCTCGGGCTGATGGACGTCCTGGCCGACGAGCACCAGGGCACCGGCATCCGCTTCGGCGCGGTACTACCGTCGACGATCGACACCCCGATCTACCAGAACGGCGCGAACTACACCGACAAGGCCTCGCACCCGCTGCCGCCCACCGTCTCCGTGCAGCGGGCCGCCAAGGCCGTCGTCGCGCAGGCCGTGCACCCGAAGCGCAACCGCTACGTCGGCCGCCTCCAGGCGTCGTTCGTCGCCGCCGAGTTCATCGTGCCGTGGCTGTTCCACCGCATCACGACACCCGCGGTCGAGGTCTTCGCGCTCCGCGGGCACCAGGCACCGACGGACGGCAACCTCTACGCCCCGAACGACGCCGGCAACGCCACCGACGGCGGCTGGGTCGCGAAGCGCCGCCGTGTCACGCGCCCGCTCGTGTGGCTCGGCCTGGCCGGGCTCGTCACGCTCGTGGTCCGGCGCGGTCGCCGCTGACGTCGCTGCCCGTCCCGATCCCGGTCCTGTGCCGAGGTCGGGCGGCAGGGGCAGGTGACCGCGGTCGGGTCATCCGAGGCGGCCGCGGACGCCTCGTCGGCCGAGGCCGGACGGATGAGCAGTGTCAGCTGGTTCCCCACCCGTCGGACCCTACCGGCGCGCGACCACTGACATCCGCGCCCCGTAGGGTCGAAGGGTGCCATCGACCGCGAGCAGCAGCCGCACCCGGACCACGCCCACCCTGCGCACCGTGCTCGGGTCGGTGATCGCCCTCGCGACGGTCCTCACCGGGCTCGCGACCGCCGCACCGGCGTCCGCCCACTCGGGCCTCACCGGCAGCACGCCCGCCGAGGGTGGCGTCGTGGCGAGCGACCTGCGCCAGGTGGACCTGACGTTCACCGAGGCGCCGCTCGCGGGACTCGACGCGGGCCTCCGGATCGAGGTCCGCGACCAGGCCGGGCAGGACGAGTCGACCGGCGACGTCACCGTCGCCGGGACGACCATGTCGAAGCAGGTGCAGCTGTCGGCGGGGCCGCACACGATGCTCTGGCGGTACGTCTCGCCGGATGGCCACCCGATCGACGGGCAGGTCGCGTTCACGGTGCAGGCGGCGCAGACCGCGGTCGCCGGACCGACGGTCACGCCCACCGCCACACCGAGCCGGGAGGCCCGTGGGTCGTCCGGCACGTCGGTCACGACGACGCCGACCCCCGTCGCGGACACCGCGGTGGGGGCCGACGGCGACGGGTCGTCGAGCGCGCTGCCCTGGGTGGTCGGCGGTGTGGCGATCGTCGTGGTCCTCGGCGTCGTCGCCCTCCTGGCGAGCCGCCGTCGCTCGGTCCCCGCCGACGACTGAGCCTGGCCATCGGTTGCCTCAGGGCGCGTCGACGACCGCGGCCACCGCCTCGACCTCGACCAGCTGGTCGTCGTACCCGAGGACGGTGACGCCGAGTAGCGTGCTGGGCACATCGTGCTCGCCGAACGCGTCGCGGACGACCTGCCAGGCGGCGACCAGGTCAGCCTGGCGGGACGATGCCACGAGCACACGTGTGCTGATGACGTCGGTCATCCGTGCCCCGGCGTCGGCCAGTGCCTGCCGCAGGTTCGCGATGCACTGCTCGGCCTGGGCCGCGTGGTCACCGGGCGCCACGGTGGCGCCGTCCGCGTCGAGTGGGCACGACCCGGCGAGGAACACGAGTCGAGCGTGTGCCGGAGCGGTCGCGGCGCACGCGTACTCCGTCGGGCTCAGCGCGGCGGACCGGAGGAGCCGGACCGCCGACGGCCGCTCGGCGTCCGTCACTCGAACATCTCCGCGAGCATCGCCGACGCGTCCCCGTCCACCACGTGGGCGGACCGTGCCTCCGGCCAGCGCAGCACCCCGTCGTCGGGCCACGACGGCACGACGTGGAAGTGCAGGTGCGGCACGCTCTGCCCGGCGTCAGCACCGGTCGCGCTGAGCACGACGACCCCGGTCGCGCCGAGCGCGGCACGCATCGCTCGGCCGACCTGCTGGGTGAGCAACGTCGTCGCCCGGAGTGCGTCCGGCGACACGTCCAGCAGGCCCGCGGCGTGCTCCCGCGGGACGACCAGCGTGTGTCCGGGAGCGAGTTCCGACTCCGGTAGCGGCCGGAACGCCACGGCGTCCGGCTCGCGCTCGACCCAGACCGTGCCCTGGTCGTCGTGCTCGATGAGGTGGCAGAAGACGCAGTCGTCCGGGAGGCCCGTCCCGGTCACAGGCGCTCGTCCCGTCGTGCGCGGTGCGCGCGCAGGGCCTCGACCACGAGGGCGTGGTCGTCGTGCATCTCCAGCCCGCTCACGCCGACGGCCCCGACGAGGTTGCCGCGGACGAACAGCGGGAACCCGCCGCCGGCTGCCTGGTACTGCCGGGGGTCGAGTGCCGCGGCCTCGTCGAAGGACGACCCGCCGAGCTCGTACTGCGTCCGCACCGCCAGGGTGGCGTGCGCGAAGTGCCGGACCACGCGGAACTTCCGGTCGAGCCAGGCGTCGTTGACCGCGGCGGACCCGGGCGTCGCGGCGTGGAACACCCGCTGCTCGCCGAAGGACACCGCGAAGCCGATGCCGAGCCCCCGCTCGAGCGCCGTCGCCCGCAGCCACGACCCCACCGCCCAGGCATCGTCGAGGTCGAACGCGTCGTGATCGAGTTCACGCTCCTCGTCGAGCAGCACGGCGAGCTTCTCGTCGGTCGGCAGGTCGCGGTAGCGGGCTCCGGTGGTGTCGGGCATGGTGCTCCTCACAGGGACGGCGGTGTCGCTCGTCACGGTAGCGGCTTCCTCCTATGGTGGGCACGTGGAGTTCCCGGGGGAGGCGGACGGCGCGCGTGACGCGTCGACCTCTCCGGGGTCACCCCGGGGCACGCAGTACCAGCAGGACCACACGCCCCGAGAGGCTCGGCGCGCTCCGCGCGCGCGTCCTCACGGAGGCACCGACAGGTCCCCCGGGAACCCCACGCCCCTCGACGTCGTCGCCACCGCACTGGCCGACGCGTTCCTCGCCGCGGACGCCTGGGACGCCGACCACCTGACCGCCGCCGGGTACGACGTCGTCGGCCTGGAGCGTGCCTACGTGGGACTCGCGGTCCGGGCGGCACTCGAGGCGTCCCCACGGCCTCCCGTCGATGCGCCCCGCCAGCTGGCCGCGGTCCTGGCCGGATCGCCGCCGCTGGTGCGCCTGCACGACTCGCGGCGCGACCGCCGACCGGTGCGGGTGCTGCTCCGACGTGCCGTCCCGGTGCAGGCGGTCCCGACCGTGTCGAGCCGCCTGCTGGTCGACACGCTGCCCGAGCTCGCGCGCGAACTCGACGTGACCGTCGGTCGGCTGCTCTGGCTCGCCGACACCCGCGGCTGGAACCGTCGGCCGGGCCCCTCCAGCCCGCTGCACCACCACCGTCACGAGTGGGTCCGTCGCCCCGGACGGACGCCGCGGCTGCTGGAGAAGCCGATGGACCTGCTCCGCCGGACGCAGCGCACCGTGCTCGACGAGTTGCTCGCGGTCCTGCCGGTGCACGACGCGGCACACGGGTTCGTGTCCGGGCGCAGCGTCGTCACGGGCGCCGCCGTGCACGTCGGGCAGCAGATCGTGGTGTCCGCGGACCTCACCACGTTCTTCGCGAGTGTGCGGGCGCGGTCGGTGTACGGCGTGTTCCGGAGCGCCGGGTTCGCCGAACCGCTCGCGCACGTCCTCACCGGCCTCTGCACGCACCGGGTGCCGCCGCACGTCCTCACCGCGATGCCGCCCGGGGGCGACCCGGAGGAGCGGACAGCGCTCCGTCGGGTGCTCGCCGAGGCACACCTGCCACAGGGCGCCCCGACCTCGCCGGCGCTGGCGAACACCGTGCTGCGACACCTCGATGCCCGGCTTGCCGGATGGGCTGCATCGGTCGGTGCCGCGTACACCCGGTACGCCGACGACCTGACGTTCAGCGGCGGGGCCGAACTGGCGCGGCGACCGGAGGCGTTCCTCCGCGGGGTGGAGCGGATCGTCACCGACCAGGGGTACCGGCTCAACGCCCGGAAGACACGGGTCCGGCGGGCCGGTGTCCGCCAGTCGGTGACCGGCGTCGTCGTCAACGAGCGGACCGCGCCCGGTCGCCGCGAGGTCGACCGGCTGCACGCGATCCTGCACAACTGCGTGGTGCAGGGCCCGGCGTCGCAGGACCGTGGCGGGCACGCGGACTTCCGGGCGCACCTGCTCGGCCGGATCGGCTGGGTCGCGCAGGTGCACCCGGGTCGCGCGGTGCGGTTGCACGAGGAGTTCGCCCGCATCGAGTGGTGAACGGGACCGGGACCTTCCACCGGGCGCGTCGGCTCGCTACCGTGACGCCATGAGCGAGCACCGCGTCAGCGAACCGGCACCTCCGGCCGACGGCAGCAAGCCGAAGGGCCCGGCGTCGTACTTCCCGAGCATCGCGACCACCTACGGTCGACCCGTGCAGGAGTGGCTCGACCTGGCGGCCGACCGCCTGGACGGCCACCGCCACATGGAGGTCGTCGACTGGCTGAAGACCGAGCACGGCATGGGGCACGGCCACGCGAACGCGGTCGTCGCCTACGTCGAGCAGGCCCTCGCCCGCTGACGCCGCGCCCCACCGCTCCTCAGCCGAACAGCGCGCGCAACCGGGGGAGCGTGTCGGCGTCCTCGTGCGGACCGCCGCCCTCGTGGCCGTTGTACTCCCAGACGGTGATCTCCTTCGGCCCCGCCCACGCGTTGTAGGCGGCGTACACGGTCGACGGCGGGCAGATCGGGTCCATCAGAGCGACCGAGAACCACGCCGGTGCGCTCGCGCGGGCCGCGTGCAGCACCCCGTCGAAGTAGGCGAGCGTCCCGAAGACCCGGTCGGTCGCGGTGCGGTGCGTCGCCAGGTAGTCGACGAGCTCGTGGTACGGGTACGCGTCGGTGATCTGCGTCGCGTGGCGGTGGTCACAGAGGAACGGCACCCGAGGGAACACCCCGGCGAGACCCTCGACCAGGCCGGCGACGGCGATCGCGAGGCCGCCGCCCTGGCTGCCCCCGAGGACCGCGATCCGGTCGCCGTCGATCAGATCGAGGTCACGTGCGGCGTCGACGGCGCGGACGGCGTCGGTGGTGAGGCGCCGGAAGTAGTAGGTGTCGGGCGACTCGATGCCGCGCGTCATCACGCCGGGGATCGCAGGGCCGGTGCCGTCCGGGTCGGGCGTGTCGCCGGTGGCCCAGCCCGAGCCCTGCCCGCGCGTGTCCATCAGCAGGTGTGCGACGCCGGCGGAGGCCCAGAGCAGTCGCTCGGTCGGGAGACCGCGGCCGCCGCCGTACCCGATGTACTCGACGACGGCGGGGAGCGGTGCGGCGGCACTGCTGCCGGCGGGGACGGTGAGCCACGCGGCGATGCGCTGCCCGTCCCACCCGGCGAACGAGACGTCGTAGGTGTCGACGGTGGCCAGACCCGTGTCGACGCGGTCCGCCTGGACGGCGATCGGATGCTCGCGTGCTGCGCTGAGGGTGCGTCGCCAGAAGTCGTCGAAGTCGTCCGGTTCGGCGACGCTGCCGCGGTACGAGGTGAGGTCGGGTCCGGTGATGTCGGTGTACACGTTCCGACCCTGGCACGAGGGCGTCCCGGACGGAAGACGGCCGCGGGGGACGTCACCGCGACGAGCGGTTGACGTGGTTGTCGTTTCCCGAGTACCGTCGGGTTGACACGGTTGTCGAGAGGAGTCCTGATGGAATCGACACTGCACCGCACACGGACCGCCGCCGCTGCGGAGGACCTCAGCCCGGCCGAGTCCGCGCTCCTGCGGGCGCTGACCGACCGGATCCGGCTCGGTGAGGCGGACGCCGCCCTCACCGACACGGCGGACGTCGACGCCCTGGCGGAGCGGATGTTGGCCGCCCTGCCGACCGTCAAGCACGAGGCCGATGCGCTGATCGGTCCGTTCTACGACACCGCCTCGTTGGCGAACTGGCGTGGCGTCACCCGGCAGGCGATCCACAAGGCCACCCAGAAGCGCGACCTGATCGGGCTGAAGATCGGCGACGGCACCCGGGTGTTCCCCGCGTTCCAGTTCGGCCGCTCGGGCCAGCCACTGCCGCACCTGCGGCAGGTCCTCGACCTGATCGACCGGGACGGCATCGACCCCTGGGGCAGTGCGCTCTGGCTCAACACCGTCGCGGACGAGTTCGGCGGGACGACGGCCGCCGAGGCGCTCCGTGACGGGCGGATCGAACCGGTCCTGAACGCCGCCCGCCGAGCCGCGCACGCCTGGCATGCCGACGCCTGAGCGGGAACCGGCGCGGACCGACGTCGCCCAGCAGGGACCGGCGGACGACCTCGACCTCACGGACTTCCCGGCCACCGAGTCCCGCGGCACCACCTTCTACCGGGCCAAGCGGCACGACCGCGGCGCCTGGTGGTTCGCATCGACGCCGGCCGACGCCGACGGGGTGGACGGCGGTCGGTTCGACCTCGCCGAGCCGCGCGGCACCTGCTACTGGGCGGACTCGGTCGAGGTGGCCGTGCGGGAACGGCTCGCGCACCACACGCTGCACACGAACACCGTGTTCGCCGCCCGGGCGCGCGAAATGGTCGTCGTCGCGGCGCGGGCCTCCCGCGGCCGACGCTTCGCCGACGTGACCGACGCGGCGGCGGTCCGCTTCGGCGTCGGTGCCGAGCTGCAGACGATGGGCGACTACCGCGTGCCGCAGGCCTGGGCGCGAGCGTTCGACGCAGCGGGGTTCGCGGGGGTCCGCTCCAGCACCCGGTTCACCAGCGCCGCCGCGGCGAACGCGTGGGCGGTCTTCGGCGACGCGGGCGTCCCCCGGAAGCCACGACCCGAGCGGGTGCACCGTGACGGCATCGCGGCCTGTCGGGAGTCCGGCATCCGGGTGCTCGAGGACGGCTCGCAGGCCGGGCCCGAGCGGTTCACGATCGTCACGCCGCCGCGCTGAGGGACCCGGCCCCGACGCCCTGGCTGGATCGGTCCCGCTGCTGTCGGTGGCTCGTCCTACCGTGCGGTCGTGGCCGAACCAGTGGATGCGTGGTGGCGCCGGCGGCAGTGGTCGCGCGGTGTCCCGGTGCCGTACGCCGTGGGCGAGTTCCGTGCGGAGTGGGCGTCATGGCCCGTCCTGGTGCGGCAGTACCACCCCGACTGGAACGCCGGCGTCGTCCTCACCCAGATCCCGCCGGCCGCCGACGTCCTGCTGACGTGGGAGTGCGACGTCGGACACGTCTTCGTCGCCACCCCCGGCGAGCAGCGGTCTCGACCCGGCCGTGAGCGGCGCCGGTCGGTGTGGTGCCCGGAGTGCGCCGTGCTCGCCCAGCCGCAGCGCTGGCCGGTGCTGCCCGAGGACTGGCCGAGCGCCGTCCCGGTGCCGCAGCGAGCCGTCCGTTCCACCGGGCGCCAGACCCTCCCGGCCGCGCCCGCACGGGGCCTGCCCGGCGGAGCGGTCGCGTCGTCCCGGCGCACCACGTCCCGCCCGCGCACCGGCGGCACCGGCGTCCGCGGCCGTGGCACCCGGACGACCGCGCCCCGGACGATCTGTCCGAAGACCCCGCGGCTGCCGTCGGGGGAGTCGTTCGTCAGCCAGTGCGCGCCGGCGCCGGCGTCCGCGGTCGAGGCCGAGCTCCGGGCCGGGCTGCGCGAGCGCCTCGACCTCACGTTCGAGCACACCGCGATCCGCCTCGACCGGCCGTTCCACGACCACGTCGAGGTCTGGCCGGACATCATCCTGCCGGAGCTCCGCGTCGCGATCGAGTACGACTCCACCGGTCGACACGGGCTCGAACACGTCGGCTCCCGCGAGGAGTCGGACCGCCGGAAGGACCGCGCCACCCGGGCCGTCGGGTGGGAGGTCGTCCGGATCCGCACCGGACGCCTGCCCGTCCTGGGGCCGTGGGACCTGCAGGAGTCCGGGGTGTCCGGACGGACGATCGACCGGCTCGTGGACGTCCTGCGCGAGATCCGCGGCCCGCTGTTCGTCGACGCCTACGCCCGCTGACGGCCGCGGCCGACACCGGCCGCCGGCGCTCAGGACCGGAGCGCCAGCGCCTCGCTCACCCACCGCGTGTGCAGCGCCCACGGGTCGGGCACGCCGGCGGCGACGACGTCGACGTGCGCCAGGAGCTCCGGCGTCACCCGGAACCACTCCGTGCCCGGGTAGCGGGAGGCGGCGAACTCCGCGTGCCGCTGCCGTTCGAGGGTGCGATCGCCGCGTTCGAACCCGAGCAGGTCCTGGTGGGCGATCCGGCCGAGCCGTTGCCGCGGGTTCGCCGTCGTCCCGATCTTGATCCGGTCGCCGGTGTCGTCGCGCATCCGCAGGTAGTAGACGACGTCGACCCGCGGGGCGCCGAGCTCGCCGTCCGGCACGTCGCCGAAGCGCCACTCGCAGACGGCGCACACCGAGCCGGAGGGGAACCTGATCCCGATCCGTCCGCCGCAGACCAGGCACGGGCCCGGGAGGACGTCGTCCACCCCGACGTGCTCGGCCGCGAACTCGGCGACCAGCGTGACGTGTCCGGTGCAGAGCGGCACCGGTGCGTCGGGGGAGCTGTCCGCCCCGCAGCCGGGGACGCAGCAGCGTGCGACGCTCTCCGACCGGACCATGGGCGGAACGCTACCGACGGCCACCGACGACCCCGGCTCAGTCCGCGAAGACCACGCCGATCGGTTCGCGCTTCTCTTCCTGGAACCGGTCCTCGGCGCGGCCGAGCGCCCAGTACGCGGACAGCGACAGGTCGGCCTTCTCGAGACCCCAGTCGTCCTGCAGCACCCGCCGGATCGCCTTGATCGCGGCCCGCTCGCCGTGCGCGAAGACGCTCACCGGCCGGGAGGCACGGGGCAGCTCGCGGGTCGCCGCCAGCAGCAGCGTGCCCGGCTCCGCATCCGCCGCGTCGCGGTGCAGCCAGCGCAGCTCGACGCCGGCCGGGTGCACGAGCGGCTGCTCGTCTGCGGGGCCGGCCACCTCGACCAGGGCGACGCCCGTCGCGGTGGGGCCCATGGCCTCCAGGGCGGCACCGATCGCGGGCAGGGCGCTGTCGTCACCGAGCAGCACGTGGGTGACCTCCGGGTCCTCGGAGGGGGCCCAGCCACCGCCGGGGCCCGACAGGGCGATGCGGTCGCCCGGCTGGGCCGCGGCGGCCCAGGGTCCGGCGAGCCCGTCGGTGCCGTGCACGACGAAGTCGACCGCGATGGTCCGGGCGACGGTGTCGACGGCTCGCACGGTGTAGGTACGGCGGGCCGGCAGGTCGGACTTCGCCGTCGTCGCGCGGAGCACCTCGAGGTCGAACGGCGGTTCCAGGCCGGAGCCGGGCTGCGGGAGCATGAGCTTGACGTACTTGTCGGTGGTCGCCAGGCGCTCCGGGTCGGCGTGCTCGAGGAAGGCGTCGTACCCGGGGCCCCCGAGGTGGACGCGGACCATGTGCGGGCTGAGGCGCTCGGCGCGGTCGACGACCAGGACGTGCTGCGGGCGGTTCGGCTTGGGGCTCATCGTCGGACGAGCCTCCTTTCCTGCATCTTCCCGTCGGAGGGTGACGACGGACACCTCGTGAGGTTAGCCTCACCTCATGAGCACGAACGTCGTCCCGTTCTCCGAGGCCCTGCGGGTCCGGACGCGGCGCTCGCACGGGGTCTCGGCCGGCCACGGCTTCATGCACGACCTGGTCGAGGGGCGGTGTGACGTCGCCGACTACGCGACGCTCCTGGGGCAGTACGCCTTCGTGTACGACGCGCTCGAGTGCGCCGCCGACCGGATGGCGGACCACCCGGTCGCCGCCCCGTTCGTGACCAGCCGGCTCACCCGCATGCCGGGCATCCGCGCCGACCTGGAGTACCTGGTCGGGCCGGACTGGGACGAGCTGCTCACCCCCCTGCCGGCGACGACGGCGTACGTCCGACGGCTCAACGAGGTCGCCGCGACCTGGCCCGGCGGGTTCGTCGCCCACCACTACACGCGCTACCTCGGGGACCTGACCGGCGGCCACGCCCTCGGACGCCTGCTCGCCGACCAGTTCGGCTTCGAGACCAACGGCGTGTTGCTCTGGATCTTCGACCAGGTCGCCGACCCGGCCGCGTTCACCGACACGTACCGGGCGGAGCTCGACGCGGCCCCGTGGAGCGACGACGAGCGGGAGCGGGTGATCGCCGAGGTCGAGCTGGCCTACCGTCTCGACGCCGGGCTCCTCGCGGCCGTGGACCGGATGCGCCTCCCGTCCGCCCTGGCCGACCCGGCCTGAGCGACGGGCGCGTCCGACCGGGCCGTCCGGACGGTCGTCGTCACGTGGCGTCGGCGCCCGGTACGCTGCTGCCACGCCGGGACAGCCCGGACCGACCCGGGAAGGACGAGATGACGGCGATCGACGGTTCGACGCGCTTCGGACGCGCGCGTGACGACGTCAGCGGAGCGGTCGACAGTGACCTGCGCGCTGACGTGCGGTACCTCGGCAACCTGCTCGGACGGGTGCTCCGCGAGACCGGTGGCGACGACCTGCTGCGGGACGTCGAGGCGCTCCGCCAGGCGGTCATCGACGCGTACGAGGGCACCGACGAAGACGGCGCCACCCGCGCCGAAGCGGTCGTCTCCACGTTCTCCGCCGAGCGCGCGGAAGAGGTCGCCCGGGCCTTCACCTCGTACTTCCACCTGGTCAACCTCGCCGAGGAGCACCACCGGGTCCGGGTGCTCCGTGCCCGCGGCGACGACGGCGGTCAACCGGGTGACTCGTTCCCCGCGACCTTCGTCGAGCTCGTCGAGCAGGTCGGCGCCGACGAAGCCGCTGCCCGTCTCGAAGGCCTGCGCTTCCACCCGGTCCTCACCGCGCACCCGACCGAGGCCCGCCGTCGTGCGGTGACCACGGGTGTCCGGCGCATCACCGACCTCATCGACGAGCGCGACCGCACGAAGAACGCGACCGCCCGTGCCGAGAACGAGCGTCGTCTCCTCGAGGAGATCGCCACGCTGCTCCGCACCTCCCCGCTCCGCACCACCCGGCCGACCCCGCTCGACGAGGTCCGCACCGCGATGAGCGTGTTCGACCAGACCCTGTTCGAGATCGTGCCGCAGGTGTACCGGCTGCTCGACGACCGCCTGCAGGGTGACGACGCCGGCCGCGCCCCGGTGCAGGCCCCGGCGTTCGTGCGCTTCGGCACGTGGATCGGTGGGGACCGCGACGGCAACCCGCACGTCACCGCCGACGTCACCCGCCAGGCCGCCGAGATCGCCGCGGAGCACATCCTGCTCGGGCTGGCCCGGGCCGCCACCCGCATCGGCAGCGCCCTGACGCTCGACGCCGACCACACCCCGGGAGACGCCGGGCTCACCGCGCTGGTCGCGGCGCAGGAGGCGCTCGACCCGGACGTCGCCGAGCGCATCGGCATCCGCGCCCCCACCGAGACCCACCGTCGGGCGCTGCTGTTCATCGCCGCCCGCATCGACGCCACCCGCCGCGACGACCGACCGCTGGCGTACGGCGGCCCGGACGAGTTGCTCGCCGACCTGCACGTCGTGCAGGCCTCGCTGACCGCCGCCGGGGCCCTGCGTGCCGCGAACGGTGAGTTGCAGAACCTGGTCTGGCAGGTCGAGACCTTCGGGTTCCACCTGGCCGAGCTCGAGATCCGTCAGCACTCCCAGGTGCACCGCACGGCCCTCGCCGAGATCCGCGCCGGGGGAGACCTGAGTGCGATGACCGAAGAGGTCCTCGCCGTCTTCCGCACCATCGCCGACCTGCAGCACCGCTACGGCGTCCGCTCGGCCAGCCGGTACATCGTCTCGTTCACCCAGTCCGCCGAGGACCTGGCGAACGTCCACGAACTGGCCGTCGCGGCACTCGGGTCGGTCGAGGCCGCTCCGGTGCTCGACGTCATCCCGCTGTTCGAGACCTTCGCCGACCTGCACGCCAGCGTCGACATCCTGGACGAGGCCGTCCGCACCGAGCCGTTCCAGCGTCGTCTGGCCGCGACCGGGCACCGGCTCGAGGTCATGCTCGGCTACTCGGACTCCTCGAAGGACGTCGGGCCGGTGTCGGCCAACCTGGCGCTGTACGACGCCCAGGCGCGGATCGCGTCCTGGGCGACGGAGCACGACGTCGAGCTGACGCTGTTCCACGGCCGCGGGGGGTCGCTCGGTCGTGGCGGCGGCCCGGCGAACGAGGCTGTGCTCGCGCAGCCGCCCGGGTCGATCGACGGCCGCCTGAAGCTCACCGAGCAGGGTGAGGTGATCTTCGCGCAGTACGGCGACCAGGACATCGCCGCCCGGCACCTCGAGCAGATGGCCTCGGCCACGCTGTTCGCGTCCTCGCCGTCGAACGAGTCCCGTACCGCTGCCGCCGCCGAGCGCTTCGCCGACCTGGCGCAGCAGCTCGACGACGTCTCCCGCGCCGCCTTCTACGACCTCGTGAAGGCCGACGGCTTCGCACCGTGGTTCGCCCGTGTCACGCCGATGGAGGAACTCGGGCTCCTGCCGCTCGGGTCCCGCCCGGCCCGTCGTGGTCTCAGCGTCGAGTCGCTCGAGGACCTCCGGGCGATCCCGTGGGTGTTCTCGTGGACGCAGGCCCGCATCAACCTCGCAGGCTGGTACGGCCTGGGCTCCGCGCTGGAGGCGGTCGGCGACCTCGACCTGCTCCGCACGGCAGCCGCCGAGTGGCCGCTGTTCACCGCGCTGGTCAAGAACGTCGAGATGTCGCTCGCGAAGACCGACGTGCAGATCGCGCGGCGGTACCTCGCGCTCGCGGATCGCGGTGACTTCGGCCAGAAGGTCCTGGACGAGATGGACCGGACCCGCTCGTGGGTGCTGCGGATCAGCGGCGCCGAGGACGTGCTCGAGGACCGACCGGTGCTCGCGCGGGCCGTCCGGCTGCGCTCCCCGTACGTCGACGCCCTGTCGCACCTGCAGCTGCGGGCACTCCGGGCGATCCGTTCCTCCGGCAGTTCCGACACCACGGACAGCGACCACCGACTGCTCCTGCTGACGGTGAACGGAATCGCCGCCGGCCTGCAGAACACGGGGTGATCCCCCGGACCGGGGGCACGGACGCCAGCGCGTCCTGTTCCCCCGGTCGCCAGGACCCGTTAGCCTCCGATGAGGCACGCGCAGACTCTCGAGGGGGCCCCACACACAATGGACATCGTCGTACACGAAGCCGGCACCGAAGCGGCGGTGCTGGAGTGCTCCGGACGCCTCAACATGGTGTCGGCACCCGCCTTCCGTGAGACCGTCGCGACGGTCATCGAGGGCGGTCGTCCTCGTGTCGCCGTCGAGCTGTCGCACGTGGAGTTCCTCGACTCCTCGGGCCTCGGAGCGCTCGTCGGTGCGCTGAAGACCGCCCGCCAGGCGGGTGGTGACCTCCGGATCGCGGCACCGTCCGAGCAGGTCGCGATGGTGCTGAAGCTGTCGAACATCGACAAGATCCTCCGCAGCTACGCCGACGGCGACGAAGCCGTCCGCGAATGGGTCTGACCGGGGCCGTCGTGGGCGAGCACCGGTTGGACTTCGCGTCGCCGCCCGACGACGTCTCCTCGGTGCACGACTTCCTCAGCGACGTCTGGACGGCCGAGCCCGCCGTCAGCGTCGAGGACCGGATGGCCCTCGAACTCGCGATCATCGAACTCGCGTCGAACGTGATCGAGCACGCCACCGCCGGCATCCCGCTCACGTGCTCGTTGACGCTCGCGGTTGCCAGCGACGCACTGGAGGCCCGGATCACCGACGACGGCCGCCCCGCGTCCGTCGACGTGGCCGGTGCCACCCTGCCGGACGACATGGCGGAGAGTGGTCGCGGCCTCGCCCTCGTGCAGATGGTCGTCGACGAACTGCGCTACGACCGACACGGCGACGAGAACCGCTGGACGGTCCGGAAGTCCACCCGCGTGGCGTGAGCCGCTTCCCGCGGCAGGTTCATCCAGATGCATGAAGTTGTCGCGGTGCGTGCCACGATTCCCGGGATGACCACCACCGTGGACCCCAGGACCGTCTTCGAGACGTCCGGGGCCGACCTCGACGCCGCCCGGGCGGTGTTCGAGCAGGCCTACGAGGCCTCCGGGTTCCTGCCCGAGCGGACCGAACGCGTTTTCGGGTACCGCTTCCGGACGGTCGGCGACCAGACGATGTCGTTCCGGTCGACCCGGTTCGACGCGCGCATGGTCGGCGAGGTCGATTCCGGCGACCAGGTCAGCGTGTCCTGGGTGACGGACGGCGGCGGCGTGCTGGACGTCGGCCGCGACGAGCTGGGGCTGTCTCCCGGACGGCCGGTGGTGTTCCCGACCGGACGCCCCTACCGCTTCGAGCTGGCCGACGTGCGGCAGAGCGTGGTGCAACTCGATCGGACCTTCCTCGAACGGATCGCGGCCGAGGCGTACGGCACCGAACCCGGCACCCTGGTCTTCGACCACACGGCAGCGCCCGGGGTCGAGGCCGTCCGTGCCTGGAACCACCAGGTGCAGGAGGCGTCCCGGATCGTGCTCGGCAACGCCCCGGTGTCGGTGCTGGCCCTCGCCGACACGGCCCGACGGACTGCCCTGGCACTCCTGACCACGTTCCCGCACCGCATCACCGCCCGTCAGGTCCCGCTGCCGACCGGGGCCACCGGGCGGGTGCGATCGGCCGTCGAGTACATGCACGCCGCTGCGCACACCCCGATCACCACGACCGACGTCGCCGAGCACGTCGGACTGAGCGTCCGCGGCCTGCAGCAGGCGTTCCAGCGGCAGATCGGCGTCGCACCGAACGCCCTGCTGCGGGGGATCCGCCTGGACCGGGTCCGAGACGAGCTCCGTGCCGGCACACCGACCGACACCACCGTGGCCAGCGTCGCCGTCCGGTGGGGCTTCGCGCACCTGGGTCGGTTCTCGGCGGCCTACGCCCGGCGCTTCCTGGAGTACCCCCGCGACACCCTGCACGGCTGACACCGCGATCAGCCCCGCGCTGTCCCCGGACACAGCGACACGCCGCTCCGACCGGGGCGACATGCCACCGGATCCCGCGACACTCCGCCGATGTCCGCGCCGATCGAGCGTGCGATATTCATACTCCTCACATGGAGACGCAGGCCGGAGCACGCACGCCCCTCGTGGACCCCTTCGGTCGCGAACTCGAGGAGTGGTTGCGCGACGCCCCGGCCACGCGGTCGCCGTACCTCGCAGACCTCGTCGTCCCCCCGGTGACGGGTCCGGTGCGCCGTCCCGTGCTGCCCTCGGTGGACGCGGAACAGCCGGCAGTCGACCTCCTCGAGACCGACGCCGAGGCCGAGACCCTCGCCGAGACCGAGGTGGACGCCGAGCCCGCGGTCGCCGCCGAGCCCGCCGCCCCCACCACCTCGGGTGACGACCGCGCCTTCCGCCGCGACCGTGCCCGTCACGTGGCCGTCTGCGCCCCGTCCTTCCCTGAGCCGCCCGAGCGCCTCGCGCTCCGCTTCGACGACCTCGCCGTCGCGCTCGACGCCGCCAGCGGCCGGACCACCATCGAACGCATCGACCTGCTCGAGGACGAGGTCCGCGTCCGCGACGAGGACCTCGCTCGCCTCGCCGCCTGGGAGGCCGTCGTCGCCGACATCACCGATGCCGAGGTCGAGGGTGCACGTGCCTTCGCCCGCGAGGTCTTCGCCGACCTGCTGGCCGACGCCGCACTCGAGGCCGACCGTCGTGAGCGAGCCGCCCTGCGCCGGGCCGCCACGTCGCCCGTGCGGCTCGGAGCCGTCCGCTCGCTCCTGCCGGCACCGCACCGCGCGGTGGCCGATCCGGTGACGGTCGACGTCCCGGCCGACGACCGGTCAGATGACGGCATCCCCGCCACCGCCGGACCGCGGGCCGCGGTCCGACCGGTGTCGAGCCTCCAGACCGTCTCGCCGTCCTCCCCGCCGGTCCCGGCCTCCGGTCGACCGACGCCACTGGTGCAGCCGGCCACCGGCCCGACCGTCATCGACCGTGCGGCGTTCGCTGCCGTGCTCCGCGCGCACACCGGTGAGCAGCCGGTCGTGTCCGTCGAGGTCCCGGTGGCCGCTCCGGTCGCGGCACCGGGGACCACCGACGACACCGTCTCGGCGGACGTCGCCGACAGCGCGGCCGACCGGGAGGCCCGTACCGACGCCTCGACCACCGCGCCGTCCGGCTGGTGGTCGCGTGTCGTCGCCCGGCTGCTGCACCTCGTCGGCCGTCGCTGACACCCGGGTGGAGCCCGCCGTCTCGGTACACTGACGGGATGCCGACGCTCCGAGAACTGCAGTCCGTCGTCGAGTCACTGTGGCCGGCGGCCGGGGCGGAGTCCTGGGACTCCGTCGGCCTCGTCTCGGGCGACCCGGACGCGGTGGTCGAACACGTCCACCTGGCCGTCGACGCCGTGCCGGACACCGCGCGCGAAGCCGTCGCTGCCGGGGCCGACCTGCTGCTGACACATCACCCCCTGCTGCTGCGCGGTGTGACCACGATCGACGAGTCCACCTACAAGGGGTCGGTCCTCGCGACGCTCGTGCGCGGCGGCTGCGCGCTCCTCGCGGCCCACACGAACGCCGACGTCGTCACCACCGGCACCTCCGCCGTGCTCGCGGACCGGCTCGGCCTGCAGCAGCAGCGTCCGCTCGAACCCGCCGCCGACGGCATGACCGGCATCGGCCGGGTCGGCGTCCTCGCCGAACCCGTGGCGCTCGGCGTCCTCGCCCGACGGATCGTCGACGTCCTGCCGGCCACCGCGACCGGGGTCCGGGTGTCGGGGGAGTACGACCGTCCGGTCCGCACCGTCGCCCTGTGCGCCGGCGCGGGCGACGCGTACCTCGGCAATCCCGAGGTGCGCGCGGCCGACGTCTACGTGACGAGCGACCTCCGGCACCACCCCGCCTCCGAGTTCCGTGAGCAGGCGATGGTGGCCGACGGGCCCGCGCTCATCGACACCTCGCACTGGGCGACCGAGTGGCTCTGGCTCGACGTCGCCGCCGAACAGCTGCGTGCCGCCACCGGGGTCCGCGTCACCGTGAGCGACCTCCGCACCGACCCGTGGGACTTCGCCGTCCTGCCATCCGCCCCCAACGAAGGAGCCTGACCATGAAGGCAGCACCCGAGGACCAGGCCATCCTGCTCGACGTCCAGCGACTCGACAACGACATCACCCGGTTGGCACACCGGATCAGTTCCCTGCAGAAGGGCGAGCACCTCACCGAACTCGGCACCCGGGCCGCCGGGCTGCGGAGCCAGCTCGCCGCGGCCACGGGGGACGTGGAGGACGCCGAACGCGACCTCGCCCGCCTCGAGTCCGACACCGCGACCGCGCAGGCACGCATCGAGCGTGACACCACGCTGCTGCAGAACGTCGGCAGCGCGAAGGACGCCGCCGGGCTGCAGAACGAGCTCGACTCGCTGAACCGTCGGACGAACGACCTCGAGACGCAGGAACTCGAGGTCATGGAGAAGCTCGACCAGCTCCGCGCGCGGGTCGGTGACATCGAGGCGCAGCTCGCCGACATCGACGCCGAGCGTGGACGCCTGATGGGGGTGCGCGACGACGGCATCGCCCGGTTCGAGAAGGACCGCGTGGCCGCGGTCCAGTCCCGCGCCGACGTCGCAGCCAAGGTGCCGGCGGACCTCCTCGCGCTGTACGAGCGCCAGCGGGCCCGGTACGGGTTCGGGGCATCGCTGCTGCAGGGCGGCGTGTCGACGGCGTCCGGCGTTGCGCTGAACAACTCCGACCTGGCGTCGATCCGGGCCGCGGCGCCGGACGACGTCGTGCTCTGCCCGGACAGCGACGCGATCCTGGTGCGGACGGCCGAGTCCGGTCTGTAGGCGGCGGGTTCGCAGGCTCGGTGCCGCCGAGACGCCGCCGTTCCGCCGAGACGCCGCCGAATTCGGCGGCGTCTCGCGCGTTGCGCGGCGTCTCGCGGCGACGCCGGCGTCGTGGGGTGTGCCTGGCGGGAGGCGCGGTGCGGGTCGGCCGCGTGCCTCCCGTCGGCTGAGACGCGCACGTCTGCGTGAGACGCCGTCGTCCGGGCGAGACGCCGCGGGATCCGGCGGTCTCGCGCGTTGCGTGGCGTCTCACGGTGACGCCGCCATGGAACACGACAGCCCGGCACCTCGCGGTGCCGGGCTGTCGTGTTCGTACGGTCTGGGCGAACGGGCCGGCCGTACGCCGGGTTCTGTCCCGCCTCGCGGCGGTGACGGCCATCTCTCTCGGACCGACGTTGCCGTCGGCCTCCAGCGGTCTACCCGAGGACTCGGCGAGCAGCCTCAGCGTCCTCTGTCTGACCTTGCTCCGGGCGAGGTTTACCGAGCAGATCCGGTCACCCGGATCCCTGGTGGTCTCTTACACCACCGTTTCACCCTTACCGACGTCGCCGCCGGCGGTCTGTTCTCTGTGGCACTGTCTCGCGGATTGCTCCGGGTGGGTGTTACCCACCGCCCTGCTCTGTGGAGCCCGGACGTTCCTCGGCACTCCCGGGGGAGTGACGCGACCGTCTCACCGACCCGTTCGCTCCGACGAGTGTAGCGGCCCAGGTGATCAGCCCCGATCAGCACCCCGACCCGGTCGCACGCCCGCAGCCGGTCAGCGGGTGCTGCGTGCCGCCAGGGTCGCCGCGCCGATGATGCCCGCGTTGTTGCGGAGCGTCGCGGGGATGATCTCCGCCTGCAGGTCGAGCAGCGGCAGGAACTCCTCGTACTGCTTCGACACGCCACCACCGACGACGAAGAGCTCGGGGGAGAGCAGTGCCTCGAGCCGCGAGTAGTACTTCTGCAGGCGCTTCGCCCAGTGCTTCCAGGACAGGTCGTCCCGCTCCTTGGCGGCGAACGAGGCCTTCGTCTCGTAGTCGACGCCCTCGATCTCCAGGTGGCCGAGTTCCGCGTTCACGATGAGCACGCCGTCGTTGATCAGCGCTGTGCCGATACCGGTGCCCAGCGTCGTCATGATGACGAGTCCGTCGCGGCCCTTCGCGGCGCCGAACTGCTGCTCGGCGAACCCGGCGGCGTCGGCGTCGTTGACGAAGTGGATGGAGCGGCCGAGCTCCTTCTCGAACAGCGCCTCGGCCTCGAAACCGATCCACTTCTTCGAGACGTTCGCCGCGGACATGGTCTTGCCGTCGCGGACGATCGCCGGGAAGCAGACCCCGACCGGGACGTCCGAGGCAGGGGAGAGGTCGTCCAGGATCGACTTGGCGACCTCGACGATGTCGTTGGGCCGGCCGCCCTCGGGCGTGGCCTTCTTGATCCGGTCGGTGGTGAGTTCGCCGGTCGCCGTGTCGACGATCGCGCCCTTGATGCCTGTTCCGCCGATGTCGACGCCGACTGCGAGTGAGGTCATGGGGAGCGGTGCCTTCCGTAGGTGACGAGTGTGTCCGGCACGGTCCCGAGGCCGGGCGCGCCGCGGGTGGTCAGGAGACGGTGAGGAGTTCGGTGCCGCGTTCGGTCACGAGGAGCGTGTGCTCGAACTGCGCTGTCCAGGAGTGGTCACGGGTGGTGACGGTCCAGTCGTCGGCCCAGATGTCCGCGTCGATGCCACCGAGGGTCAGCATCGGCTCGATCGTGAAGACCATGCCGGGCTCGATCACGGTGTCGTAGCGGGCGTCGTCCACGTGCGGGATGACCAGACCGGAGTGGAAGGCGCGTCCGACGCCGTGCCCGGTGTAGTCGCGGACCACCCCGTAGCCGAAGCGCTTGGCGTACGACTCGATCGCGCGGCCGATGACGTTGACCTGGCGGCCGGGAGCGACGGCGCGGATGCCGCGGTGCATCGCCTCTTCGGTGCGGGTGACGAGGTCCTGCACCTCGGGCGCGGCCTGCCCGACCACGAAGGTCCGGTTGGTGTCACCGTGCATGCCGTCCTTGTACGCGGTGATGTCGATGTTCACGATGTCGCCGTCCTGCAGCACGGTGTCGTCGGGGATGCCGTGGCAGATCACCTCGTTGAGGGACGAGCAGAGCGACTTCGGGTACCCGCGGTAGCCGAGGGTCGAGGGGTAGGCGCCGTGGCCGACGACGAACTCGTGGCCGATCCGGTCGAGTTCGTCGGTCGTGACGCCCGGGCGGATCGCTGCACCGACGGCGTCGATGGCCTGCGAGGCGATGCGACCGGCTGTGCGGATCCGCTCGACCTCGTCCGGCGTGTACGTGTCGCCGAGTCCGTGCTCATGGGGCTCGACCTTGCCGACGTACTCGGGTCGCTCGATGTCCTTCGGGACGGGCCGCTGTGGTGAGACGCGGCCGGCCGTCAGGTGTCCGTGTTCGTCCCGGGGCATGCGTTCCACTCTAGCGGCGTGTCGGGCCCGGCCGTCGCCTCCCGGCTGTGGGGCTCGCCCGGCAGGCACACTGCACGAGCCCGCCCGCCTGCCCGCCGGCTCACCGCCCGGCCCGCGACCCGACCCCGCTGCGCGGACGCCCCGCGTCCGCCCGGGTACGGTCGGGCCCATGACCGACGAGCGCATCGAATCCCAGTGGTGGTACAACGACAAGACCGGCGAGGTCGAGCAGGGCCCGAAGTCGACGAACCGGCACCACATCGGCCCCTTCCCGACCCGCGACGAGGCCGCACACGCGTTGGACCGGGTCCGGCAGAACAACGAGCGCGCCGACGCCGCGGACCAGGACGGCTGACCGGCCTCAGGCCGTCGGCTCGGCGGGCGGCTCCGGTTCGGTCCGGAACCCGATGATCTTGTGCGTGCCGTCGCAGTAGGGCTTCAGCATCGACTTGCCGCACCGGCAGAGGGCGACCGTCCGGCGTCGCCGGGGCAGTTCCTGTCCGTCCGGGCCCAGCACCGCGACGTCACCGCGCAGCAGGAACGGACCGTCCGGGTACGCGACCACCGACGGCTCGTCCTCGCGTTCACGCGACACGGGAGGCACCGTCCGAAGACCGCATCGCCGTGACGTCGGCGCCAGGGGCATCCGCGTCGCCGACGCTCCCGGACTCGCCGTCGAGGGGGCGCCGCAGGGAACTGCGCCCCTGCTCCCAGCTGGAGAGCAGCTGCGTCCCTGCCATGCCCTCGACGACGAGGCACGCGGCAGCGCCGAACATCACGTCGTCGAGCAGCGTCGGGTCGGCCTCGACCATCCCGCCGGCCAGGTCACGGCCGGCGATCTGCTCGTGCACCGCGTCGGCCTCCACGTGTTCGTCGAAGTACCACGTCGCGTCCTCGTCGAACCCGTTCCGCCGGAACCCGTCGCCGTAGAGCTTGCTCGGGATCGACGAGGTCATCTCGAACGCCGCCAGGTGCCCGACGATGGCTCCGCGGAGGCGCCGGTGGAGCCCGAACATGCTCATCATGTTGAGCGCACCGAGCGTGATCGCCGGCAGGTGGTCGACGTAGGCCCCGTAGGAGTCGTCCAGGCCGGCGGCGCGCAGTGTCCTGGCGAAGATCGCCGAGTGCATGCGCTTCGGTCGTCCGCCGCCGTACTCGTCCGACTGGATCTCGACCAACGCGGCCTTGGCCCGACCCGACAGCCGCGGGATCGCCCAGCTGTGCGGGTCGGCCTCCTTCAACGTGTACACGGTTCGCTGCACCAGGAACTCGCGGATCTGCGCACGATCAGCCTTCCGGGCGACCCACCGGGACACGCTCGGTCCGCTGTCGGCGGCCGTCAGGGCGAACAGCGCCGCGGAGACCGCCTCGGCGGTCGGCTCGGGGCGCTCGGGCACCGGGACGGCGGCGCGGACGGCGGCTTCGAGCGCGGTCTCGACGACCGCACGCGTGCCGAGCAGGTGGACGTCCCACTCCAGCGAGTCGTCGACGCCGGCGATGCCGCCGTAGTGGAGTTCGTAGAGGGCGAACAGTGCGAGCTGCAGGTCGTCGTCGTTCAGGACGTCCTGGGAACGGGCGACGGCGGCGACGGCGACGTCGCGGAGGGTCTCGTCCGGTGCGCCGGTGGTGAGTGCGGCGAGGACTGCGGTGCTGAGGGGGCCCCGTGGTGCCGGCACGGGCATCGGGGTCTGGGTGAGGACTTCGGCGGCGTCGAGGACGGCCATGTGGTGCTCCTTCGCAGGGTCGGTACGGTCCGAGCCTGGCCCAGGCGGCTGACAGGCCCGGCGCGAGAGGCCGCTGAGCGCACCCGGCACGCGCGTCGACGTCGCCCTCGCGCCGTCCACAGCCCGCGCGCGCCCCGCCCACGAGGAGTCGCACGGGCACTAGCCTGTGTGCACGGTCGCGATGCGGCCCGGCGGGTCGCGTCGCGGCTCGGTGAACACGGAAAGGTCGTGCATGGACAAGCAGACGGACTTCGTGCTCCGCACCATCGAGGAGCGCGGGATCAAGTTCATCCGACTCTGGTTCACCGACGTGATCGGCACGTTGAAGTCGGTCGCCATCGCGCCGGCCGAGGTCGAGGGCGCGTTCGCCGAGGGCATCGGGTTCGACGGCTCCGCGATCGAGGGCCTGACCCGCTCGTACGAGGCCGACGTGCTCGCGCACCCGGACCCCTCGACGTTCCAGATCCTGCCCTGGCGCGGCGAGATCGACCCCACCGCGCGGATGTTCTGCGACATCACGACGCCGGACGGGCAGCCGGCCGTGGCCGACCCCCGCAACGTGCTGAAGCGCACCCTGGCCCGGGCGAGCGACCGCGGGTTCACGTTCTACACGCACCCCGAGATCGAGTTCTACCTGCTGAAGGACCGCGACTGGAAGGACGGCGGCCCGAAGCCCGTCGACCAGGCCGGCTACTTCGACAACGTCCCCGGCGGCAGCGCGCACGACTTCCGTCGTCGCTCGGTCCGGATGCTCGAGGACCTCGGCATCTCGGTGGAGTTCAGCCACCACGAGGCCGGCCCGGGTCAGAACGAGATCGACCTCCGGTACGCCGACGCCCTGACCATGGCGGACAACATCATGACGTTCCGCACCGTGGTGAAAGAGGTCGCGATCGAGCAGGGCGTCTACGCGACGTTCATGCCGAAGCCGCTGTCCGGGCAGCCGGGATCCGGCATGCACACGCACGTGTCGCTCTTCGAGGGGGACCAGAACGCGTTCTACGAGCCCGGTGGCGAGTACCAGCTCTCGCCCACGGCCAAGCACTTCATCGCGGGTGTGCTGCGGCACGCGCCGGAGATCACCGCGGTCACGAACCAGTTCGTCAACTCCTACAAGCGTCTCTGGGGCGGCGACGAGGCCCCGTCCTTCGTGACGTGGGGTCACAACAACCGCTCGGCGCTCGTCCGCGTGCCGCTGTACAAGCCGAACAAGGGCCAGTCCGCCCGCATCGAGTACCGCGGCATCGACTCGGCGGCGAACCCGTACCTGGCGTACTCGCTGCTGCTCGCGGCGGGCCTGAAGGGCATCGAGGAGGGCTACGAGCTCCCCGCCGAGGCCGAGGACAACGTCTGGAGCCTGTCCGATTCGGAGCGCAAGGCCCTGGGTTACAGCCAGCTGCCCGCGAGCCTCGACCACGCACTGTCGCTGATGGAGGACTCGGAGCTCGTCGCCGAGACCCTGGGGGAACAGGTCTTCAACTTCGTGCTCCTCAACAAGCGCCAGGAGTGGAAGCGGTACCGCGACCAGGTCACCCCGTTCGAGTTGGACACCAACCTCGGCATGCTCTGACACCCACGTCAGGACACACGACGGGAGCACACGCCAGATGACCAGCCGGACCGAAACCTCGCGTTCCCAGCTGGCCCGGCTCGGGTTCGCCGACCTGTCCGGCTCGCTGGAGCGGATCGCCGCCCTGGAGGCCCGTCCCGGCTCGGATCTGCGCGTCCCGATCGCGGATGCCGAGTCGGTCTGGGCCGCCACGGCGGACCCGGACGGAGCGCTGCTCGCGCTCGAGCGGCTCATCGAGTCGGCTCCGGAGCAGCTGCGCCCGGTCCTGGCCGACCCCGGGGCGACCGAGCGCCTGGTGCGGCTGCTCGGCGCGTCCACCGGGCTCGCCGAGTTCCTGCAGCGCCGGCCCGACGAGCTCGCGCTGGTGCTCGATCCCGTCGCGCCGCCGTGGTCACAGGAGCGGTACACGGCCTCCCTCGACCAGGCGGTGGACGGCAGCTCGGGCGAGACGGCTCGACGGCGACTCCGTGTCCGCTACCGCCGGCACCTGGCGCAGATCGCCCTGTTCGACGTCCTGCACGCGTCTCCGACCGAGGCGTTCCCGGACGTCGCCGCCGGCCTCGCCGACCTCGCCGGCGCTGCGCTCGACGCCGCCGTGACGGTCGCGCGTCGCGAGGTCCCGTTCCCCGTCGCGGACGTCGCCGCCACGCCGCTCGCGGTGATCGCGATGGGGAAGGCCGGGGCACGCGAGCTCAACTACGTCAGCGACGTCGACGTCATCTTCGTGACCGAGCCGACCGAGCCGACCGTGCCGACCGTGCCGACCGAGCCGACGGAGGGGGACGACGCGCCCCGGATCAGCACCGACCGCGCGGTCCTCATCGCGACGCGTCTGGCGATCGCCGCGACCCACGTCATCACGGACCTCGCCGCGGAGCCCGCACTGTGGGAGGTCGATGCGAACCTCCGGCCGGAGGGCAAGGACGGCGCGCTCGTCCGGACGCTCGAGTCGCACGTGGCGTACTACGAGCGCTGGGCGAAGGGGTGGGAGTTCCAGGCGCTGCTCAAGGCCCGGGCGATCGCCGGGTCGATGGACCTCGGGGAGCGCTACGTCGCCGCGGTGGCCCCCTTCGTGTGGCAGTCGTCGAAGCGTCCGGGGTTCGTGGAGTCGGTGCAGCGGATGCGGGAGCGGGTGACGGCGCACATCCCGGATGCCCAGGTCGATCGGCAGCTGAAGCTCGGCCCTGGCGGTCTGCGTGACGTCGAGTTCACCGTGCAACTCCTGCAGCTCGTCCACGGGCGCGACGACGAGTCCGTGCGCGTCCGCTCGACGCTCGAGGCGATGGACGCCCTGGCGACCGCCGGGTACGTCGGACGGCCGGAAGCGGCGCGCTTCGGACCGGACTACGCCCTGCTCCGGGTCCTCGAACACCACATCCAGCTCCGGCGGCTGCAGCGCACCCACCTGATGCCGTCCGACGAGGACGAACTCCGGGTCCTCGCTCGCTCCACCCGCCTGGCGTCCTCGGCGTCGGCGCTGCTGGACCGCTGGCGATCGGTCAAGCTCGAGGTCCGCGGCCTGCACGAGCGGCTCTTCTACCGACCGATGCTCGCGGCGGTGGCGTCCACCGACGGCGAGATCGTCCTGACGAGCAGTCAGGTCAGCGACCGGCTCACCGCGATCGGGTTCCTCGATCCGGACGGGGCCGTGGCCCACATCCGGGCTCTGACGCAGGGGACGACCCGGCGGGCAGCGATCCAGCGGAACCTCCTGCCGGTCCTCCTGCGATGGATGGCGGAGGGGCCCGCGCCGGACCGGGCGCTGCTGGCCTTCCGACGACTCAGCGACACCCTGGGGGAGTCGAGTTGGTTCCTCCGGATGCTCCGGGACTCCTCGGGCGCCGCGCACAGCCTGACGACGGTGCTCAGCGAGTCGGCGTTCCTGTCCGGTCTGCTCGAACGCTTCCCCGAGGCCGTGGCCTGGTTGGACGAGCCGGACACCCTCCTGAAGCCGCGTCCGCTGCCTGCGCTGCTGGCCGAGACGGGCGCGACGACCGCGCGACACGGGGACGCCGTGGACACGGCGGCCTCGCTCCTGCGCGGGGTCCGGCGGCGCGAGACGCTCCGGCTCGGCATGGCCGCAGTGCTCGGGCACCTGGACGTCGACGGCCTGGGTCCGGCACTCAGCGACGTCACCGAGGCCACGCTGAGCGGTGCGCTCGACCTGGCACGACGGGACGCCCCGCAGGGTCTCGAGTTCGGGGTGATCGCGATGGGACGCTACGGCGGCCGTGAACTCGGGTTCGGCTCGGACGCCGACGTCCTCTTCGTCTACCGCTCGTCGACGGTGCCGAACGAGGTCGCCTCGCGCGCGTCGCAGGTCATCGTGCGTGAGCTGAACCGCCTGACCGAGGACGCCCTGCACCCCTTCGACCTCGACATCGACCTGCGGCCCGAGGGGAAGAACGGCCCCGTGGTGCGCTCGTTCGACTCGTACGCGGCCTACTACGCCCGCTGGTCCCTGACGTGGGAGGCGCAGGCGCTCCTGCGGGCCCGTGGCGCTGTGGGGGACGCCCAGCTGCTCCGTGACTTCGAGCACCTGGCCGACCGGACCCGGTACCCCGCCGCGATCGAGGACCGGGAGGTCCGGGAGGTCCGGCGCATCAAGGCCCGGGTCGAGTCCGAACGACTGCCCCGCGGCGCCGATCCTGCGCGTCACCTGAAGCTCGGTCGCGGGTCGTTGAGCGACGTCGAGTGGTTCGTGCAGCTCCTCCAGCTGCAGCACGGGCACGAGCAGCCGTCACTCCGCACCACGTCGACGCTCGAGGCGCTGCAGGCGGCCACGGACGCCGGCTGGGTCGCGCCGGAGGACGCCGAGCGCCTGGCCGCCGCGTGGCGGTTCGCGTCCCGGACCCGGAGCGCGCTCGTGCTGTGGTCGGGACGGACGACGGACGTGCTGCCGGTCGAGCGGACGCAGCTGGAGGGCATCGCGCGCCTGTTGGAGTACCCGCCGGGGTCGGCGTCGCAACTCGAGGAGGACTACCTCGCCGTGACCCGGCGCTCCCGGCAGGTCTTCGAGCGCGAGTTCTACGGCGCCTGAGCGTCGTCTCGAACGGAGGCGCCGGCACCGCGACACGCCCGGGGTGTTGCGAATCGAAGCAAGATGACGAGTTGTCAAAGACAATTTTCGTCCCGACCCGTCCGTACCCCGTTGCACTGTGCACCGTACCCCGATCGGTACCGATGCTGAATCGCTGTCAGCGCGCGACCAGGGTTTCGGAACACCGGAGCAGCGGAGACAGCGCCAGCCGACGACGACCAGCTCAACTGCCTTCTGATCCGGGGTTCTCTGTGGACCGAGGATGAGCCTCCCGGCCGTGTCGGACTCTCTGCACACCGACGGCCGCCGTCGGACCGGTCCACGCAACTGCTGTCAGCACCAGTGGGGACAAGGGTCGGTCCGACGTGCTGCGGACCACTCTGTCCCCCGATCGACCCCGCGGTCACCCCCACCCGAGGGGCACGTTGCAGGGGCTGTCTGCGATCTGTCTGAATGAGGACACCCGAACCGACCCCGATTTCCCGATGACGCGGAATCTCCCTTCGAACGTTGCAGCAGGGATCGATGTTCACCTTCATCCTCCAGATCCGGCAGATGGTCGACGGCCACCCCGAGTTCTACCTGTTCACCGTGTACTCACTGGTGATCTGGTTGCTCTGGTTGCTCAAAGTCGTCCTCTCCGCCCGGTACCGCCCCTTCACCGGCACGTACACCGGGACGACGAGCGTCGTCGTCCCCGTGGTGGACGAGCCGCTCGACCTGTTCCGTGACGTGATCGGCCGCATGGTCGAACAGCGTCCCGGCGAGATCATCGTCGTCATCAACGGCGCTCGGAACGAGGCGCTCGAAGCGGTGTGCGACGAGTTCGCCCCCCTCGTGCGCTGGACCCACACGCCGATCCCCGGCAAGCGCAACGCGGTCAAGGTCGGCACCGAGATGTCGAACGGCGACATCACCGTGCTCGTCGACTCGGACACGGTGTGGACGCCCGGCACGCTCGTCGAGCTGCTCAAGCCGTTCGCGGACGAGTCCGTGGGTGGCGTGACCACCCGCCAGCGCATCCTCGAGCCGACGCGCTCCTGGATCACCCGCTGGGCGGACTGGCTCGAGAACTCCCGTGCGCTGTACTCGATGCCGGCGCAGAGCGTCCTCGGACAGATCGGCTGCCTGCCCGGCCGCACGATCGCGTTCCGCCGGAGCATCCTGGTCCGCGTCATGGACAGGTTCATGCACGAGGAGTTCATGGGGGTCTTCCTCGAGGTCTCCGACGACCGGACCCTGACGAACCTGACGCTCAAGGAGGGGTACCGGACCGTCTACCAGTACACGTCGCTCGTGTACACGGACGCTCCGCTGCAGGTGAAGAAGCTGTTCAAGCAGCAGCTCCGCTGGGCCCGTGGGTCGCAGTACAACACGCTGCGGATGCTGCCGTGGATGCTCGGCCACGCGCCGATCCTGGCCGTGTTCTTCCTGACCGACATCATCCTGCCGTTCATGCTCTTCGGCGTGATCGCCGGCTGGATCTACCGGGCGCTCACCGGGCAGGGGCAGAACCTCTACGAGGGCATCCTGCACCAGTACGGGTTCTCCACCGGCTTCGTCTACGTCGCCGGACTCATGGTGGTCTCGAGCGTGCTGAGCATGGCCATCCGGCAGATGCGGCACCTGGCCGAGAAGCCGTCGGACTTCTTCCGCCTGCCGATGTTCATCATCGTCTCGACGTTCTTCCTCATGCCGATCCGGCTCATCGGGTTCTTCCGCCTGGCGCACGCCAGCGGCTGGGGGACCCGGGCCGGTGCCTACGCCGGTGGGCCGATGGAGGAGGACCCGGCGCAGCCGCAACTCTCGGGCACGACCGTGCCGATGAGCCCGGTGGACCGCGGACTGACCGACACGTCCGAGCGACCGAGCGAGCAGGCCGCCGTTGACCGCGCGTTCGACGAGCTCTTCGGACCCGACGCGACCACGGCCGCCACCGCGACCGTGCTCACCACCCGACGCGACGTCGCGACCGCGACAGCGACCACGACCTCGACCGCCCGTGCACCGCACCGCGCGGCGAAGCCCGCACGTCGCCGACTCAACCCGTACGCATCGATCCCGTACTGCATCGGGATCGCGGTCTTCGCTCTGGAGGCGTTCCTCATTGTCTGATCTCGACCGCACCGACGGCACCTGGTGGGCGCCTTCCACCAAGCACGCCAAGCGCACCGCCCTCGGCATGGCGGCCATCGTCGCCGTCCTCGCCCTGATCACCTGGTCCGTGTGGATCTCGCCCTCCGGGCCCGTCTCCACCGCCGTCAGCCGGGCGCTCGGCGTCCCGACCCAGCAGGAACCGGCAGCCGACGTCGACGCCCTGCAGGCGAAGCTCGCCGCCGCGCAGCAGCAGATCTGGAAGCTCGAGGGGAAGCTGCAGAGCACCTCGGCGCAGTCCGGCTCCCGCAGCGACCAGGTCACCCAGCTCAAGGCACAGATCGCAGACCTGCGGTCGCAGCTCGGGCACGCCCGGTCCGGCACGGCCTCCGGCCACGGACACGGCGCCGATTCGGGAGGCTCGTCCTCCTCCGGTACGTCGATCACGGCGGGCAAGGGGGCCGGCTCGGGCGGGTCCTCGTCCGGCGGGTCGGGCCACGGCGGGTCGGGTCACGGCGGGTCGGGCCAGGGCGGCGGTCCGACCGTCGTCCCCGGCACCGACGGCCCCTCGACCGACCCGGACCCGGCGACCCCGGTCGACGTGCCGACGAAGACCGAGGTCCTCGCCCAGCAGTCCCGCTGGTACGGCCTGTACACGGCGCAGTCGCCCTTCAACTGGGCCGAGTACGACGAGGTGTCCCAGCAGGTCGGCAAGTCGACGAACATGGTCGGCTACTTCCAGGGCTTCGACCAGGACTTCAACGCGGGTGCCGTGCAGCGATCGTGGACCAACGGCCGTGTGCCGCTGCTCACCTGGGAGACCCGGCCGGCGACCACCGGCAACGACCAGAAGTACGTTGCCGGGTACGCGAACGCCGACATCACCGGGGGAGCGTTCGACGACTACCTGACGAAGTACGCCGACGCGCTCAAGGCGAACGGACAGCCCGTGGTGATCCGTCTCGACCACGAGATGAACGGCAGTTGGTACAACTGGTCCGACGGCACCGCCCAGCAGAACGCGCCGGGCTCGTTCGTCGCGATGTGGAAGCACGTGCACGACGTGTTCGAGCGTGCGGGTGCGAACGACTACGTCATCTGGAACTGGGCTCCGACCCGCATCGACGCCCTGGGCAACCCGAAGTACCAGACCGTCGACTACATGCAGGCGTACTACCCGGGCGACGACTACGTGGACTGGGTCGGCATGAGCGGGTACTACCGCAAGGCCGCTGAGTCGCCGACCTTCGCCACCACCTTCGGTGCGACGCTCGACCAGATCCGGCAGATCGCGCCCGACAAGCGCATCCTGCTCAGCGAGATCGGCGCGACCGAGACCGGCTCCGCCGTGTCGAACGGGCAGAAGTCGCAGTGGGTCGACTCGCTGTTCGACGCCCTCGCGGACCCCGCCAACTCGGACGTCATCGGCTTCGCGTACTTCAGCGAGACCGCCACGACGATCGTCGACGGTGCCCGCACCACCAACGACTGGCGACTCAATTCCCGTGCCGACAGCCTGGCGGCGTTCGTCGCCGGCATCGCCCGCACCGACATCGACTACGACCTGCAGGAGGTCAAGAAGTGACCGCATCGAAGAAGTCCGCCGACACCCGACCCGCACCGGTCATCAGCGTCATCGGCACCGGGTACCTCGGTGCCACGCATGCCGCCGCCATGGCCGAGATGGGCTTCGAGACCATCGGCGTGGACGTCGACCCCGCGAAGCTCGCCGCGCTCTCCGCCGGCCAGGTGCCGTTCTACGAGCCCGGACTCCCCGAGCTCATCACGAAGCACGTCGCCAGCGGGAAGCTCCGGTTCACGGCCTCGATCGCCGAAGCGGTCGCTGCGGCGGACGTGCACTTCGTCTGCGTCGGGACCCCGCAGAAGGCCGGGTCGCACGCGGCGAACCTGTCCTTCGTGGAGAACGCCACCCGCGGCGTCGCCGAGAACCTGACCCACCCGGGACTCATCGTCGGCAAGTCGACCGTCCCGGTCGGCACCGCCGCACGGCTCCGCGGGATCGTCAGTGAGTTCACGCCCGTCGGCATCGACGCAGAGCTCATCTGGAACCCCGAGTTCCTCCGGGAGGGCAAGGCCGTCGAGGACACGCTGCACCCGGACCGCCTGGTCTGGGGCGGCGCGTCGGACGCTGCCGACGCCGTGATCCGCGAGGTCTACGCCGCCCCGATCAGCGAGGGCACCCCGGTCATCACCACCGACCTCGCCACCGCCGAGCTCGTCAAGGTCAGCGCCAACGCGTTCCTCGCCACGAAGATCTCGTTCATCAACGCGATCTCCGAGATGTGTGCGATCGCCGGGGCCGACGTGACGACCCTCGCCGATGCACTCGGCCACGACGCCCGTATCGGCCGGAAGTTCCTCAACGCCGGGCTCGGCTTCGGCGGTGGATGCCTGCCGAAGGACATCCGAGCCCTCATGTACCGGGCGAACGAGATCGGTGCCGGCCGGGTCGTCGGCCTCATGCAGCAGGTCGACGAGATCAACATGGGCCAGCGCCAGCGGGTCATCGACATGGCGATCGAGTCCACCGGGGGATCGGTCCTCAACCGTCGCATCGCCGTGGTCGGGGCAGCGTTCAAGCCACTGACCGACGACGTCCGTGACTCCCCGGCGCTCAACGTCGCCGCCGCGCTGCACCTCCGTGGCGCGCAGGTGACGCTCTGGGACCCGGAGGCGATGGAGACCGCACGCCGGTCGTTCCCGACGCTCACCTACGCCGCGTCGATGACCGAGGCGATCGAGGGCGCTGACCTCGTCCTCGTCCTCACGGAGTGGGACGAGGTCGTCGAGGCCGACCCGGTCGCCCTCGCGGCCGTCGTCGGACAGCGCGTCGTGATCGACGCGCGCAACTGTCTCCCGACCGGCCGCTGGGTCGGGGCGGGGTGGACCGTCCGCTCCCTAGGACGGCCCACCCCCGTCACGGGTGCTCCCGCGAGCGTCGCCGCGGGCACGGTCGACGCGCTGGCCACCAGCCGCTGATCGTCCCCGGAGCGGGGCCCCTGCCGTCGGCACGGGCCCCGCTCTCGTGCGTCGGCCGCCGCGCCGGGGCCGCGGTACAGTGCGCGAAAGCGACAGATCTGCACCGGATTCCGGCGGCGATCTGTCGCTTTCGCGTCCCGACCTGCGTGTCCAGCCTGGAGGCCCGGTGTCGGTCCGCCGGGCCGCCGCCGGGCCTCCAGGCCGTCGCCCAGGCGGATCGCCAGATGCACGGGCGGCACACGAAGGGCCCCGCACCTGACGGTGCGGGGCCCTCCGTGGTGGAGCGTGGAGCGTCAGACGCCGAAGTACAGCTCGTACTCGAACGGGTGCGGACGCTGTGCCATCGGGAGGATCTCCTTCTCGCGCTTGTAGTCGATCCAGGTCTGGATCAGGTCCTCGGTGAAGACGTTGCCCTTGAGGAGGAACTCGTGGTCCGCCTCGAGCGCGTCCAGCGCGGCGCCGAGCGATGCCGGCACCTGCGGGATGTTCTTCGCCTCCTCCGGGGGGAGCTCGTACAGGTCCTTGTCGACCGGCTCGTGCGGCTCGATGCGGTTCTGGATGCCGTCGAGGCCGGCCATCAGCTGCACCGCGAAGGCCAGGTACGGGTTGCCGGAGGCGTCGGGCGCGCGGAACTCGATGCGCTTGGCCTTCGGGTTCGTGCCGGTGATCGGAATGCGGATCGACGCCGACCGGTTGCCCGCCGAGTAGACGAGGTTCACCGGTGCCTCGAAGCCCGGGATCAGACGGTGGTACGAGTTGATCGTCGGGTTCGTGAACGCCAGGACGGCCGGGGCGTGCTTGAGCAGGCCACCGATGTACCAGCGGGCCAGGTCGGACAGGCCGCCGTAGCCGTTCTCGTCGTAGAACAGCGGGGTGCCGTCGGACCACAGCGACTGGTGCGTGTGCATGCCCGAGCCGTTGTCGCCGAAGAGCGGCTTCGGCATGAAGGTCGCGACCTTGCCCCACTGCTCGGCCGTGTTCTTCACGATGTACTTGAACTTCAGGATGTCGTCCGCCGCGTGGACCAGCGTGTCGAACTTGTAGTTGATCTCCTGCTGGCCGCCGGTACCCACCTCGTGGTGCGCACGCTCGAGCTCGAGGCCCGCGTCGATGAGCTTGAGGGAGATGTCGTCGCGGAGGTCCGCGGTCTTGTCGACCGGCGACACCGGGAAGTAGCCGCCCTTGTACGGGGTCTTGTTGGCGAGGTTGCCGCCCTCTTCTTCGCGACCGGTGTTCCAGGCGCCCTCTTCGGAGTCGACCGAGAAGAACGCCTCGTTCTGCGTCACGGAGTAGCGGACGTCGTCGAAGATGTAGAACTCGGCCTCAGGGGCGAAGAACGCGGTGTCCGCGATGCCCGTCGAGGCGAGGTACTTCTCGGCCTTCTTCGCGACCTGGCGCGGGTCACGGCCGTAGATCTCGCCGTTGCGCGGGTTGTAGATGTCGAACACCATGATCAGCGTGCGCTCCGCACGGAACGGGTCCACGTACGCCGTCGTCACGTCGGGGATGAGCTGCATGTCCGACTCGTGGATCGACGCGAAGCCGCGGATCGAGGAGCCGTCGAAGAGCTGACCGACGGCGAAGAAGTCCTCGTCGACCGTTGATGCGGGGATGTTGAAGTGCTGCTGGACCCCGGGGAGGTCCGTGAACCGGATGTCGAGGAACTTGACGTCCGTGTCCTTGATGAAGGCAAGCACCTCGGAGGAATCGCTGAACATACGAGTCGGTCTCCTGTGGGGTTGGGTGGTGTCGAGGGAACCAGGAGGCACCCTCCGACGAGGCTATTGACATGGAGTTTCCCGGACGTGACTGGGTTGTTTCCAGCGTGTTACGTGCCGGGGGAACGCCTACGCTGGGCACATGGCCCGCTCCACTCTGCCCTCCTCGCCCGCTCCCGGTCCAGAGCGCACCGAATGGCCGGGCAAGATCCTCGGACTGCCGGAGTCCGGACCACGCAGCATGGGGTCGTTCGGACGTCGGTTCCTGGGCCTCGTCATCGACTGGGCACTCGCGTCGCTGATCTCGCTGGTGATCGGGACCTACGGCGCGGCGGGCAACTTCGTGACGCTCGGCATCTTCGCGGCACTGCAGGTCGTCTTCATCGCGCTGCTGTCCGGGTCCTTCGGCCACGTCTGCGTCGGGCTGCGGGTCGTCCCGGTCCGCGGCGGCTACGTCGGCGTGTGGCGGCCGATCGTCCGGACGGTCCTGCTCTGCATCGTCGTCCCGGTCCTCATCCACGCGAAGGACGGGCGGGCGTTGCACGACGCGGTCGCCGGGACGGTGCTCGTCCGCCGCTGAGGCCTGGTCGACCCGGCCGGGTCCGGTCGGAACCCGTCGGACCGGGCCCGGTCGACCCGGTCGGGCCCCGCCGGACCCCGTCGTCTCGGAGCATGGTGTTCCGCTGCCGGGCAGCCTGCTGCCCGTCCGCCGAAGTCGCACGACCTGCCGCTGCTCGTCCCCCGAGGTCGCACGGCCTGCCGCCTCAGTGCCCGCAGATCGGCACCTCGTGCGACCTCGACGCGACCACCACGCCGCAACGACACGACGCCCCCGACCCGAAGGGTCGAAGGCGTCGCGGCACGCGGGGGGCGACGTGTCAGCGCGGCCGCCCGGCACGGACCCGCGTCGGGTCGATGCCCTTCGGGATCGCCGCGGCCGGACCGTGTGTGAGGGAGTCGAGACGGTTCGACACCGCCAGGACCTCGTTGCGGTTCAGCGCCTTCTTGTACTTGTTCATCGCACGCGGCAGCTTGTGGAGCGTGACCTGGCCGTCCGCGTCACCGACGTTGACGACGTGGATCGGGACGTTCGGCACGATACGAGCCACCTTGCGACGCTCTTCCTCGACCTGACGATTCAGGTTCGTGACCGGGCCCTCGGTGATGAGGACGACACCCGGCGTCCCGACGGCGCGGTAGACCGCCGCCTGAGACCGACCGTGGACGGCGACGGGCATCTCGCTCGAGCGCCACTGCCGTCGCAGGGAGTTCGACAGGACGGCGCCGACGGCACCGGGCTGGCCTTCGATCTGCGAGTAAGCGGCCCGTTCGGCAAGACGGCCGAGCACGATCAGGAACAGCAGCACACCGAGCAGGACGCCGGCGATGATCCAGAGCGTCATCGCGAGCCAGTTCTGACCCGGGATGAGCAGCGCCGCGAGGACGCCGACCACGACCGGTCCGAGGAACGCGAGGGCGAACCACCAGACGGAGCTGGGGTCGGCCCGACGGGTCATGGTGAAGACCTGGTACATCTGCTTGAGACGACCGGGCTCCTTCGCCGGGGAGCTTGAGGAACTGCTGCGTGCCATGCCGACAAGGATACGGCCTGGCACGTCGATCGTGGACCGTCCGTCGCCAGGCTGTGGGCGAACAGCGTTGTCCACAGGTCCCTGCTCCGGCCGGGAGGCCCGCCCCGCCCCCGCCATGATGGTCGCCATGGAACCGTGGGAACAGATCGACCTCTGTTGGCGAGCCCCGGAGCCCGCCGACGACTTCGCCGAGTGGCTCGCCGACCGGAGCACCGTGACGCACGACCACCTGGTTGGGGTGGCGGAGATCGGGCGCGACGAGACCGGGGCCCTGGTCGCGCGGGCATCGGCCCCGGTGGGGCTCGCACTGCCCGCGGCACTCGACCGGATCGGGTCACCGACGGCTGGTGTCGCCGTGACGCTGACGCTCCCGCTGCTCGAGCTCGCCCTCCTGGCCGACGCCGGCGCGGTCCTGCTCGGTCGTGCCGGCGTCGACGACGTCCTGGTCGACGACGCCGGTGCCGTCGTGCTGGTCGACCGCCCGCTCGGTACCACCGATCGCTCCGGGGCGGGTGTCGTCTCGGGTGTCGAGGCGCTGGTCCTCGCCGTGCGTGCCGTCTGGGAACGCGTCGATCCGCGCGAGGTCTGCCACGACGAGGTCGACCAGGCATGCTCGGCTGCCCGCCGGGATGGCGGAGCGGCGCTCCTCGCGCTCGACCGCGTGGTCCGTGCCGCGGCCCCGCCGAGGCCGGTGCGCTGGGATCCACCGCCGATGACTTTCGCGTTCGACGTGGATCCGAGAGCGCCAGGGCCTGCGGCACCACACTCGGCCGTCGGGCGACTCCTCGAGTCGGGGCGCGGACTCCTGCGGTCCGGGCTGCCCGTCGGATCGCACCGGTTCGGCGTGCGCGGGCTGGCCACCGGACTGGTCGTCCTGGTCGGTGTCGTCGTGGCCGGGGCGTGGGGCGCGAGATGAAGGTCGCCTGGCGCGGACGACGGCGGCCCCGCCTCCCACCGGGGGAGACGGGGCCGCCGTCGAACTCGCCAGCTACCGAACGACCGGTAGCTCAGGGCTCAGGAGCCCGGAACTCACCAGCCCAGGGCTCAGTAGCCCAGGTTGGGACCGAAGTTGCCCTCTTCCAGACGGTTCTTCACGGCCACCAGGTACCGGGACGCGTCGGCGCCGTCGATGATCCGGTGGTCGTAGGAAAGCGCCAGGTAGACGAACGAGCGGATGGCGATGGCTTCCTGCCCGTCGACCTTCACGACCGCCGGGCGCTTCGTCACGATGCCCGTGCCGAGGATCGCCGACTGCGGCAGGAAGACCACCGGGGTGTCGAACAGCGCGCCGCGCGAACCGGTGTTCGTCAGCGTGAACGTGCCACCGGCGAGCTCGTCGGGCTTGAGCTGGTTGTTGCGCGTGCGCTCCGCCAGGTCCGCGATCGACTTCGAGAACTGGGCGAGGTCGAGCGACGCCGCGTCCTTGATCACCGGGGTGAGCAGACCACGCTCGGTGTCCACCGCGATCGAGACGTTCTCGGTCTCCGGGTAGACGATCTCGTCGCCGTCGACCGTCGAGTTGATCTTCGGATGGGCCTTGAGCGCCTCGGACGCCGCCAGGGCGAAGAAGGGCATGAAGGAGAGCTTCGCACCGGTCTTCTCGAGGAACTCCGCCTTGTGGGCGTCGCGGAACTGCGCGACCTTGGTCACGTCGACCTCGACGACGCTGGTGAGCTGTGCGGTCGAGGTCATCGACTGCACGGCACGCTCCGCGACGACCTTGCGCAGGCGGGTCATCTTCTCGCGCGTCCCGCGGAGCGGCGAGACCTCCGCGACGAACGGCCCGGACTGTGCCGGAGCCGCCGCGCCCGAGGCGGACGGTGCCGGGGCGGCCGCAGCAGCGGAGGCCGCGGCGAGCACGTCCTCCTTGCGGATGCGTCCACCGACGCCGGTGCCGGTCACGGTGGAGAGATCGACCCCCTGCTCGTTCGCGAGCTTGCGCACCAACGGGGTGACGTACCCCGACGCCGCGCCGTTGGCGCTGGGGTTCGGGACCTCCGCGGACGGGGTCGACGACGGCGCCGCGGCTGCGGGGGCCGCAGCCGGAGCGGGTGCTGCCTTGGCGGGGGCCGGGACGGCTGCGGGCGGGGCAGCTGCGGGCGGCGGGACCGGGGCAGCCTGCGGCACCGGCGAGGCGGCCGGCGGTGCCGACGGCGCCTGCGGAGCCGCGGGCTGGGTCTGGCCCGACGGGGTCGGCTCGGGCTCGGCGGGCTCCGGGGCCTTCGCCTCGGTGTCCTGCTCCGTGCTCGGAGCGGTCTCGGGCTCGGTGTCCTCGGCCACAGCCTCGGTCTGGCTGTCGGTGGACTCGGACCCACCCTGGTCGGAGGAGTCGCCGCCGCCGGCTCCGTCGCCGATCTTGACAAGGGCGGTGCCGACCTCGACGGTCTCGTCCTCCTGGACGAGGATCTCCTCGATGACGCCGGCGATCGGCGACGGGATCTCGGTGTCGACCTTGTCGGTGGAGACCTCGAGCAGCGGCTCGTCGACCTCGATCCGGTCACCGACGTTCTTCAGCCATCGGGTGACCGTACCCTCGGTGACGCTCTCCCCGAGCGCCGGGAGGTTGACGGATTCGCTCATCGGGTGGACTCCTTCTCGCAGGCGTGGTTCTGGGTTGTGGTGTTCGTGGTGCGCACGACGGTGCTGCTCACAGCGCGTGGAGCGGCTTGCCCGCGAGGTGCAGGAAGGCTTCGCCGAGGGCTTCGTTCTGCGTCGGGTGCGCGTGCACGAGCGGCGCGATGTCCTCCGGGTGTGCTTCCCAGTTGACGGCGAGCTGTGCTTCTCCGATGAGCTCGCCGACGCGGGCGCCGATCATGCTGACGCCGACGACGGGCCCGTCGATGACCCGCACGACCTTGACCGCGCCGGACGTCCCGATGATGTGGCTCCTGCCGTTGCCGGCGAGGTTGTACTCGTACGTGTCGACCTTGTCAGCGCCGTACCGTTCTTCGGCCTTCGACTGCGAGAGACCGACCGAGGCGACCTCGGGGTCCGAGTAGGTGACCTTCGGGATGTTGTCGTCCGAGATGACGACCGGGTTGAGACCGGCGATCTCCTCGGCGACGAAGATGCCCTGCTGGAAGCCGCGGTGGGCGAGCTGCAGACCGGGGACGATGTCACCGACGGCGTACACGTTCGGCAGGTTGGTGGCGAGGCGCTCGTTCGTCGTGACGAACCCGCGGTCCATGGCCACTCCGACCTCGTCGTAGCCGACGTTCTGCGTGAGCGGGCCACGGCCGACGGCGACCAGGAGGACGTCGCCGTCGTAGGTCTTGCCGTTCTCGAGCGTCACGACGACGCCGTTCTCGTGCTGGTCGACGTGGTCGAACCGGACACCCAGGGAGAACTCGATGCCGCGCTTGCGGAACGCGCGCTCGAGCTGCTTGGACATCGACTCGTCCTCGGCCGGGATCAGGTGGGGCAGGCCCTCGACGATCGTGACCTCGGCCCCGAACGACTTCCACACGCTGGCGAACTCGACGCCGATGACGCCACCACCCAGGATGACGACCTTGTTCGGGACGTAGTCCATGCGGAGGGCGGTCTCGGAGGTGATGACCCGGCCGCCGATCTCGAGCCCGGGCAGCGACTTCGAGTACGAACCGGTGGCGAGCACGACGTTGCGACCGGTGACCGTCTGGTCGCCGACCTGCACCGTGTTCTGCGAGGTCAGACGGCCCCAGCCCTCGACGACGGTGATCCCGCGCGCCTTGACGAGGCCCTGGAGGCCCTTGTACTTCGAGTTGATGACGCCCTGCTGGTACTCGATGACCTTCGGCACGTCCACGCCGGCGAACTCGGCGACGACGCCGTACTTCTCGGCGTCGCGGGCGGCGTCGGCGACCTCGGCCGAGTGCAGCAGTGCCTTCGTCGGGATGCAGCCGCGGTGCAGGCACGTCCCTCCGAGCTTGTCGCCCTCGATGAGCGCGACGCTCATCCCGAGTTCAGCGGCTCGGAGCGCTGCGGCGTAGCCGCCGCTGCCGCCACCGAGGACCACGACGTCGTAAGTCTGTTCCGTCACCTGGTGCAACTCCCTCGTGCGTGTCGGGGGCGGCTTCGTGTCTCTTGGACGCCGTCCCGGTGGACACCGCGCGGCGGCGTCCGGCGGTCGGACCGTCTGTACCGGTCCCGTCCCGTCAGTTCCGGCGGGGGAGCGCGCGCGGACGCGGCGGCCCCGCCGGGACCCAACCTACTACTTGGACTGCAGGTCTTCTGCGAGTGCGACCAGGGTGCGGACCATCACGCCGGTCGCGCCCTTGCCGAGCCAGCCGTACCCCGCACCGCGGTTCTCCGACGGTCCGGCGATGTCGAGGTGCGCCCACGGGATCGTGGTGCCCTCGGCGGTCTGCCCGACGAAGCGCTCGAGGAACTTCGCGGCGAGCAGCATCCCGCCCGCGGTCTGTCCGACGGTGGCGTTCACCATGTCGGCGACGTCGCTGCTGAGACGGCCGTCGAGTTCCTCCGGCATCGGCATCGGCCAGATCGGCTCCGCGACCGCGTCGGCGAGCGCACGGACCTGTGCGACCAGCTCGTCGCTACCCATCAGGCCGGTCGTGCGGTCTCCGAGGGCGACCATCTGCGCTCCGGTGAGGGTGGCGATGTCGACGATCGCGTCGGGCTGCTCGAGCGACGCCGCGGCCATGCCGTCTCCGAGGACGAGGCGGCCCTCGGCATCGGTGTTGGTGACCTCGACGGTCTTGCCGTTCTTCAACGTCAGGACGTCACCCGGGCGGATGGCCGACCCGGACGGCATGTTCTCGGCGAGGCAGAGCCAGGCGGTGACCTTGGTGTCGAGGCCCAGACGAGCGGCCGCGACCGTCGCTGCGAGGACCGTCGCCGCACCGGTCATGTCGGTCTTCATGCCGAGCATCGACGCTGCCGGCTTGAGGGACAGCCCGCCGGAGTCGAACGTGATGCCCTTGCCGACGAGTGCGAGGTGCTTGGTCGCGCCGGCCGGCTCGTACCGGACGACGACGAGTCGCGGCGGACGGACCGACCCCTGTCCGACGCCCGCGATCCCGCCGAAGCCCTGTTCGGCGAGAGCGGTCTCGTCGAGGACCTCGACGGTGAGGGGCAGTCCCTCGGCGATCGATCCCGCGACGTCGGCGACGTCGGACGGACCGAGGTCCCCGGCGGCGGTGTTGACCAGGTCGCGGACCAGGGCCGCGGCGTCGGCGACGATCGCCGGGCGCACGGTGGCGTCGGCGCTGACCGAGGCCGGGGCGACGACCGTGATGCGCTGGTCGCCACGGGTCGGGCCCGTGGTGCCGGCACCCTTGTGTCGCGTGAACGAGTAGGCCCCGAGTGCGGCGCCCTCGAGTGCCGCGGCGACGGCGGCGTCGTCCTCTGTGGGCAGGGCCAGGGCGATGGCGGCGACGTGCGGCAGCTGGCGGACGGCGCTGCCGGCGGTGGTGCGGACGGCAGCCGGCCCGGTGGCACTGCCGAGACCGATGAGCGCGATGCCCGCGGCGGCGACGCCGACGGACGCCCCGCCCGGGATCCGGACGAGCTGGTCCTTCGCACCGGTCGCTCCGACCGCGGCGAGGTCGAGGTCGGCGAGTCCGTCGACGGGGCCTGTGGCGGACGGCACGAGGGTGGCCGGGGCGCCGTCGGTGCCCGGGCGCACGCCCAGCACGAGGACGTCGGCGTCGACGGAGGAGGGGGACGAGGAAGAGGTGGAGAGCGTCGGTCGGACCATGCGGTCAGCCTACTGACGGCCCACTGACGGCCCACCGACGGGCGGTGGACGGGCCTCCCGTCGGCCGGGTGACGGGAGGCCCGGCACCTGTTCGCTGTCGGCGTCGCCGCCCGACCATGTGGCGTCGGCGGCCCCGCCTAGCATTGACCCGATGAACCACCCCGAGGACCTCTACACGCTCGACGTCTCCGCCCCGACGGTGCCTGCCGGGCTGCACCTCGTCGCTGCCCTGACGGGCTTCGCGGACGCCGGCTCGGCGGTGGCGCAGATCACGGCGTCGATCACCGGCTCGCTCGAGACCCAGCTCGTGGCCGAGTTCGACCCGGACGTCCTGCTCGACTGGCGCGCCCGTCGTCCGGTGATCACGTTCGAGCACGACCACATCACGGCGGTCGAGCCGCCGCGGCTGACGCTGCACCTCGTCCGTGACGAGCTCGGGCAGCCCTTCCTCTTCCTGTCCGGCTACGAGCCGGACTTCCAGTGGAACCGGTTCGTCCAGGCGGTCGTCGACCTGGCCGAGGACCTGCAGGTCGCCGACACGACGTGGGTCCAGGCGATCCCGATGCCGGTGCCGCACACGCGGTCGATCGGCGTCACGGTGTCCGGCACCCGTGCTGACCTCGTCGAGTCGATGAGCGTCTGGAAGCCCGAGACCCAGGCGCCGGCGAACGTCCTGCACATGGTCGAGCACCGTCTGGCCGGGCTCGGACAGCAGGTCACCGGCCTGGTGCTGCTCGTCCCGCACTACCTCTCCGACACGGAGTTCCCGGACGCCGCGGTCGCGGCGCTGTCGGGCATCTCGGCCGCCACGGGTCTGATCTTCCCGACGGACGCGCTGCGTGAAGAGGGGCGCGAGTTCCTGGCCCGCGTGGACGAACAGGTCGCCGGCAACGCCGAGCTGCAGCGCCTGGTCGGCACGCTCGAGCAGCGGCACGACACGTACATGGAGGGCAACGCGGTCGCGTCGCCTCTCACCGGGGCGGACGGGCAGGTGCCGAGCGCGGACTCGATCGCCGCGGAGCTCGAGCGGTTCCTGGCGGACCGCCGCAGCGCAGCCGAGGACGACTGACCGCAGGGTCTCCACCCGCGCGGGTACCAGTCGTCCGCTCGCTAGCCTGGTCGGGTGAACTCCCGCCGTGCCTTCGTCGTCTGGGGCGTCGCCGTCCTGGCCTACGTCCTGGCGGTCATGCAGCGGTCGTCCCTGGGGGTCTCCGGGGTGGACGCGCAGGACCGCTTCGCCGTGTCCGCCGCCGTCCTGTCCACGCTCGCGGTCGTGCAGATCGCGGTGTACGCGGGGCTGCAGATCCCGGTGGGCATCGCCCTCGACCGGGTGGGACCACGTCGCCTGGTGCTCCTCGGCGCCCTGCTGCTGACGATCGGCCAAGCCGTCGTCGCGCTGTCGCCGACGATCGGGCCGGCGATCGTCGGGCGGGTGCTCGTCGGTGCCGGCGACGCCATGACGTTCATCTCGGTGATGCGTCTGCTGCCGATGTGGTTCAGCGGGTCCCTCCTGCCGCAGATCTCGCAGTGGACGGGCAACCTCGGGCAGGTCGGACAGATCGTCTCGGCGTTCCCGTTCGCCCTGCTCCTGCACACCGTCGGGTGGGACGCGGCGTTCGGGGTCGCGGCGATCGCCAGTGCCGTGGGGCTCGTCCTGGCGGTGGTGTTCGTGCGCGCGGGTCCGGTCGTGGTCCGCACCGACACGATCCCGATCCCGCACTCGTGGGGCGCCGCGTTCCACACCTTCGGCCACGCCCTCCGCCGGCCCGGCACACAGCTCGGCTTCTGGTCGCACTACGTGACGCAGTCCTCCGGCACGGTGTTCAGCCTGCTCTGGGGCGTCCCGATGCTCCGCGGCCTGGGCTACTCGGCGACCGAGGCAGCCACCTTCCTCACCGTGATCGTCGTCGTCGGGTTCGTCGCCGGCCCGGTCCTCGGCCTGCTCTGCGCGCGGTTCCCGATGCGGCGTTCCAACCTGGTGCTCGGGATCGTCGCCGCGCTCGGTGTGGTGTGGACGGCGGTGTTGCTCTGGCCGGGCCAGCCGCCGACGTGGCTCCTCGTCCTGCTGGTCGTGGCGATGGGGGTCGGTGGGCCGGGCTCTCTCATCGGGTTCGACTTCGCCCGGTCCTTCAACCCGGTCGGCTCACTCGGGTCCGCGAACGGCGTGGTGAACGTCGGCGGCTTCCTCGCGGCCTTCGTGATGATGTTCGCGATCGGGTCGCTGCTCGACGTGCTGGCGGCGGCGTCCGGCACCGACACGTTCGCCTGGCAGAACTTCCGCGTCGCGATGACCGTCCAGTACGTGGTCGTCGGGTTCGGTGTGGTGATGCTGCTCCTGGCCCGGCGTCGGACGCGGGCACGACTGCACGCGGAGGACGGAATACGGGTGGCTCCACTGTGGGTTGCACTCGTTGCACGATTCCGGAAAGGACGCGTGCAATAATGATCACGGACCCTTTCGGGTTCCCTGCGTTCAGCGTCGGGGGACTTGACATGGGTCCTAGTGCTGCCCGGAACGGTAGGACCAGACGACGTGGGGGACCGCGGCGCTGGCCCTGGGCGGCGAGGGAAGGCCACGACCCCAGGAACGTGGCACGACGAGGAAGGTGATCGCATGGCTGCCCGGAGCACGACGGTCGATCCCACGAAGGACACCACGCCCGACGGCGTCGTGGCGGAAGACGCCACGGACACGACGGAGGGCACGGCCGCGCCGAAGAAGCGCGCCACCAGGACCACCACCGCCGCCAAGAAGGCCGCCCCGAAGAAGGCGGCTCCGAAGAAGGCGAGTGGCAAGAAGGCCGCCGCCTCGGAGGACGACGAAGAGGGCACCGAGGACGAGACGCCGGTCGAGGTGGCCGAGGACGCCACCGAGACGACCGACGACGCGACCGAGGACTCGGACGACGACTCGGCTGCGAAGCCCGCGACGGACACTGCCGCGGTCGCCGCCGGCGCGCTCGTCATCTCACAGACCGACGACGATGAAGCGCCGGTCTACTCGACGACCATCACGGGTGCCACCGCCGACCCGGTGAAGGACTACCTCAAGCAGATCGGCAAGGTCGCGCTGCTCAACGCCGAGCAGGAGGTCGAGCTCGCGATGCGCATCGAGGCCGGCCTGTTCGCCGAGGACAAGCTGCAGCACTCGACGGGGCTGTCCAAGCCGGCCGAGCGCGAGCTGCGCTGGGTCGCCCGCGACGGTCAGCGCGCGAAGTCGCACCTGCTCGGTGCGAACCTCCGACTGGTCGTCTCGCTCGCGAAGCGCTACACGGGCCGGGGGATGCAGTTCCTCGACCTCATCCAGGAGGGCAACCTGGGCCTGATCCGTGCCGTCGAGAAGTTCGACTACACGAAGGGCTTCAAGTTCTCGACCTACGCGACCTGGTGGATCCGTCAGGCCATCACCCGCGCGATGGCCGACCAGGCCCGCACCATCCGCATCCCGGTGCACATGGTCGAGGTCATCAACAAGCTGGCCCGTGTCCAGCGGCAGATGCTGCAAGACCTCGGTCGCGAGCCCACGCCGGAAGAACTCGCCCGCGAACTCGACATGACGCCTGAGAAGGTCGTCGAGGTCCAGAAGTACGGTCGCGAACCGATCTCCCTGCACACCCCGCTCGGTGAAGACGGCGACTCCGAGTTCGGTGACCTCATCGAGGACACCGAAGCGGTCGTCCCGGCCGACGCGGTGGGCTTCACGATGCTGCAGAAGCAGCTCGAGAGCCTGCTCGACTCCCTCTCCGAGCGCGAGGCCGGCGTGATCCGGATGCGTTTCGGCCTGGGCGACGGCCAGCCGAAGACCCTCGACCAGATCGGCGACACGTTCGGCGTCACGCGCGAGCGCATCCGCCAGATCGAGTCGAAGACGATGGCGAAGCTCCGCCACCCGTCCCGGTCGCAGTCGCTCCGCGACTACCTCGAGTAGGCCGACCGGTGCGTTTCGTGGTCCCGATCCTGGTCGGGCGGATCCTCCGTGCCCTCGCGCGAGCGCGGGGCGGCGGGTCCGCATACCCGGGCTACATCGTCCTCAAGCTGGTGCCGGACTTCCTGCAGCACGTGACGCGGCAGTTCCCCAACGGTGTGGTCTTCGTGCTGGGGTCGAACGGAAAGTCGACGACGACCCACATGATCTCGGAGATCGTGCGGGCGCACGGTCTGCGGGTCTTCACGAACCCGTCCGGTGCGAACCTGCCGCAGGGCATCGCGTCGGCACTGCTGTCCCAGGTCTCGCTGGGCGGCAAGCTCAAGGCGGACATCGGGATCCTCGAGGTCGACGAGGCCTTCGCCGTCGAACTCGCCGGCATCCTGTCGCCGTCCACGGTGACGATGCTCAACGTCCAGGTCGACCAGCTCTACCGGTTCTTCGAGACCGAGCGGGTCGCGACGATGATGCTCGACACGGCCGCGCTGTCGACCGCGAACGTCATCACGAACCACGACGACCAGTTCCTCGACGCCTACGTTGCCGTCGACGGGCAACGGGTCCTGCGGTTCGGCGCGAGCACCGAGGTGGTCGCAGCCGCCCCGAACGGACTGCAGAACGCCGACGACTTCGTCGCCGCTGCTGACCGGGCACAGACGACCGCCGATGCCGAGATCGTGGCCTTCTCCGGGGACGGCGCCACCATCGCGTTCGCGGGTTCCGAGATCCCGGTCCGCCTGCCGGCCCGCGGCCTCCACTACGCGGTGGACGCCGCCGCTGCCGCCGCGACGGCCAGTGCCGCACTGGGCGACCAGTTCCGTCCAGCCGCCGTCACCAAGGCGTTCGAGCGGATGAAGCCCGCCTACGGTCGCGGCGAGCGTCTGCCGATCGCCGGTGAGTCCGCCGAGTTCACGATGTTCAAGAACGCCGCGAGCCTGCAGCTCAACCTCGACGCCCTGCCGGCGCACCCGGAGCAGGTCCTCATGGCGATCGACGAGGGCACGCCCGACATCTCCTGGATCTACGACATCGACTTCTCGAAGCTCGACCACGTCGACGTCGTCTCGGGCGACAAGGCCTGGCAGATCGCGATCGCCCTCGAGCACGCCGGTGTCCGCATCGGTCGTGTCGAGCCTGACGTCGAGTCGGCGATCCGGCACATGCAGGGCCTTGGTGCCACGACGACGGGCACGAAGAACTTCATCGTCAACTACGAGATCATGATGATCGCCCGGAAGGCCCTCGGCCACCCGGACATGGAGAAGACCGCATGACGGCCGATCGCCTGACCATCCTGCACGTCTACCCGCGGCAGATGGGCGTGTCGGGGGACCGCGGCAACGTCGCAGCCCTCGTCCGTCGTGCCGCCACCGCCGACATCGTCACCGAGGTCGTCGAGTACGCCCCGGGCGACGAGTTGCCCTCGGCGGCCGACGTGGTGGTGGTGGGCAACGGACCGCTCAGCGCGATGCGCTCGCTCGGTACGGACGTCACCCGGGTCGGTTCGGTCCTGCGCGACTTCGCGACCGCCGGAGTGCCGGTGGTGGCGGTCGGCGGCGGGTTCGACCTCGCCACGAACCAGGTCGTCCCGACCGACGGCGCCCCGATCGACGGCTTCGGCGTGTTCGACGCCCGAGCCGTTCGTGGGGCAGAGCGCCGTGTGAACTACCTCGTCCTCGAGTCGCGGTACCCGCTGCTGCCGGGAGCGTCGACCCGGCTGGCCGGCTTCGAGGACCACGCTGCACGCATCGAGCTCGCCGACGGCGTCTCGCCGTTCGCGGACGTCGTCTCCGGTGGGGGCAACCAGGCCGGTTCGCCGGTCGAGGGTGCCGTCACCGGCAACTCGTTCGGCACGCACACGCAGGGGCCGATCCTGCCGCTCAACCCGCAGCTGACCGACGCCGTGCTCGCCGCGGCGACGGCCCGACTCGGCCGCGACTACACGCCGGACCCGGGTCGGACGGCGACGATCGACGAGTACGCACGTGAAGCCCGCGCCACGATCGACCGGTACGTCGACAAGGCGTTCAAGCGCATCGCGTAGCCGGTGGTCGACGGCGGCCGCCTGGAGGCCCGGCATCGGTGCGGGAGACCGGTGCCGGGCCTCCAGGCGGTTTCGTCCGTCACATGACGGATGCCAGGACGACGACGGGCCCGGATCCATGTGGATCCGGGCCCGTCGTGTGGTGCGTCGCGCTTACTTCGACTCGTGGAGTCGGCTGCTCTCGTCGTGCCACTCGATCGCGGTGGCGGCGAGCTTGTCCTTGAACTCAGCTCCGTGGTGGGCGCAGAAGAACAGTTCGCCGCTCGCCATGGTGGCTCGGATGTACGCCTGCGCTCCGCAGCTGTCACACCGGTCGGCAGCGGTGAGCTGGTGGTTGCTGACTTCGTCGATGGAGAGGTCCTGCACGGTCTGGGTCATTGCTGTGCTCCTCACGGATTGCAGGTGGTGCTTCTTGGTTGCACCATCTCAACACGTCCTGCCTGGATGTGCGGCATCCGGGGCGCCCATTTCGCTCAGCGCGGACCGATCATCCCCAGTACGAGTGTCGGGACGGCTGCAGAGCTGTTCGTGCTGCACCGCACGGCGCAGGCGGCGCGCCCGCGCCCGACGTTGCGCCGGTCGCTCGACGAGCAGACTGGACAGGTACCCCAAGCCGAGAGTCGACAAGTATGCGACGGCACCCGCTGCGAACGCGACACAGACGTCGATGGCAGAACCGAGGCCGAGGTACTCGATGATCCCGAGAGTGTTCGGGAGCGCCGCGATCATCGCGACGGCGAGGGCGACGACCGAGGTCACACGTCGGACCCGTACCGGGACCAGCGAGAAGGCCACCCGTGTCAGTTCCATTCTGAAGTACTCCATGCTCCCTGCTTCTGCTGGTGAGCCATGCGTATTTCGCCCGCGCCTCCGTGCCGTGTCGGACATGCTCGGTACGCTCATCCGGTGAGCTCCGACTACTCCGCACGGCATCTCTCCGTCCTCGAAGGACTCGAGGCGGTCCGGAAGCGTCCCGGCATGTACATCGGCTCGACGGACTCCCGCGGCCTGATGCACTGCCTGTGGGAGGTCATCGACAACTCGGTCGACGAAGCCCTCGCGGGGCACGGTGACGAGATCGGTGTCACGTTGCACGCGGACGGGTCGGTCGAGGTCTCCGACGTCGCTCGTGGCATCCCCGTCGACGTCGAACCGAAGACCGGCCTGACCGGGGTGGAGGTCGTGTTCACGAAGCTGCACGCCGGCGGCAAGTTCGGCTCGGGGTCGTACGCGGCCTCCGGCGGGTTGCACGGGGTCGGTGCCTCCGTCGTGAACGCGCTGTCGGAGCGCCTCGACGTCGAGGTCGACCGGGGCGGCAAGACCTACGCCATGTCCTTCCACCGCGGGGAGCCCGGCATCTTCGACGACGCGCAGGGCATCGGGCCCGACGCGCCGTTCGCACCGTTCACCTCGGGCAGCGAACTCCGGGTCATCGGCAAGGTGAAGAAGGGCGTCACCGGCACCCGGGTGCGGTACTGGGCGGACCGGCAGATCTTCACGAAGGACGCCGCGTTCAGCACCGGTGACCTGGTGAATCGGGCGCGTCAGACGGCGTTCCTGGTCCCCGGACTCGGGTTGACCATCACCGATGCCCGCCCCGCCTCGATGTCGGCCGCCGCGGAACGAGCCGCGCTGGCGGCGCCGCCCCTCGACGGCGAGCCGAGCGTACGCGTGGAGCAGGGCCCGGTCGTCGAGCGCTTCCGCTACGAGGGTGGCATCGGCGAGTTCGTCGAGCACCTGGCGGTGGACGGCGCGAAGACCGACGTCTGGCGCATCCAGGGTTCGGGCACCTTCAAGGAGACCGTGCCGATGCTCGACGACAAGGGCCACATGGTGTCCACCGAGGTCGAGCGCACCTGTGAGGTCGACGTCGCACTGCGGTGGGGCGACGGCTACGAGACGATGTTCCGCAGCTTCGTCAACATCATCGCCACGCCGAAGGGCGGGACGCACCAGACGGGTTTCGAAGCAGGTCTGGTCAAGGCGGTCCGAACCCAGGTCGAGGCGAACGCCCGCAAGCTCAAGGTCGGTCAGGACAAGCTCGAGAAGGACGATGTGCTCGCCGGTCTCACCGCCGTGCTGACCGTCCGGCTGCCCGAGCCGCAGTTCGAGGGACAGACGAAGGAGATCCTCGGCACGCCCGCGGTCCGACGCATCGTCGACTCGGTCGTGTCGAAGCGGATGACCGAGATCCTCACCTCGACGCAGCGCACCGAGAAGGCACAGGCAGCCGGACTCCTCGAGAAGGTCGTCGCCGAGATGAAGACGCGCATCTCGGCCCGTGCGCACAAGGAGACGCAACGCCGCAAGAACGCGCTCGAGAACTCCTCGCTGCCGACGAAGCTCGCGGACTGCCGGTCGAACGACGTCGAGGGCACCGAACTGTTCATCGTCGAGGGCGACTCGGCCCTGGGTACCGCGAAGCTCGCCCGGAACAGCGAGTACCAGGCGCTCCTGCCGATCCGCGGCAAGATCCTCAACGTGCAGAAGGCGTCCGTGTCGGACATGCTCTCGAACGTCGAGTGCGCGTCGATCATCCAGGTCATCGGCGCCGGTTCCGGCCGCACGTTCGAGCTCGACCAGGCCCGCTACGGCAAGATCATCATCATGTCGGACGCCGACGTCGACGGTGCCCACATCCGCACGCTGCTGCTGACGCTGTTCTTCCGGTACATGCGGCCGATGATCGAACAGGGCCGGGTCTTCGCCGCAGTGCCGCCGCTGCACCGGGTCGTGGTCGTGAACCGTGGCAAGCCGAACGACACGCTGTACACGTACTCCGAGCAGGAGCTCACGACGCTGCTGAAGAAGCTCGAGCGGTCGAACAAGAAGTACCTCGAGCCGATCCAGCGGTACAAGGGGTTGGGCGAGATGGACGCCGACCAGCTGGCCGAGACGACGATGGACCGTGCGCACCGGACGCTCCGGCGGGTGAACGTGTCGGACGCGGAGTCGGCGGCGAAGGTGTTCGAGCTGCTCATGGGCAACGACGTCGCGCCGCGCAAGGAGTTCATCCTGGCGGGCGAGGGCCTGGACCGCGAGCGCATCGACGCCTGACCGGCGGCGTGCCCGACCGTCTCGCGGACGGGAGGCACGGTACGGGCCCGCCCCGCGCCTCCCGTCCGAAGCGGTCCCGCCCGGACGACGCCATGACGTCGAGACGCCGCCACGACGCCGAGACGCCGCCGAACCCGGCGCCGTCTCGCGGACACGGCGGCGTCTCGCGGAGCCGAAGGCGTGTCAGACCTCGCCCGGGGTCCCGTCGACGGCGGCGGCACTGCCACCGATGGTGACGACCTCGGCATCGAGCGGACTGCCCGACCCGTCGCGCTTCGACAGCCAGTCCGGCAGGGTCCGGGCAGCACCGTCCGAGCCGACCGCATGCGGCGGCGCGACGCCGGCCCAGGCGACGGTGAGGCCGTCCTCGCCCTTGAGGAACGCGTGTGCCCGGACGCCCTGCGTGCCACGGCCCTTCGCCGGGAACTCGGTGAGGGCGGAGACCTTGGCGCGACCCGCGTCGGTGCCCGGCAGGGCGCTCGAGGTGGTGGAGACGGTGGCGACGACGGTGTCCTCGGTGAGGGCGACGGAGCCGAACCAGACCACGGTGGCACCACCGGCGAGCGACACGCCCGCGACGCCGCCGGCCGGGAGGCCCTGCGGTCGGACGGCGGCGGCCGGGAACCGGAGCAGCTGGGCGTTCGAGGTGATGAACACCAGGTCGTCCGACTCGGGTGCCTGGGTGGCGCCGACGACGTGGTCGCCCGGCTTCAGCCCGATGGCGGGGAAGTCCGGTTTGTCGGGCCAGGCCGCCGGGACGACGCGCTTGACGATGCCCTGCGCGGTGCCGATGGCGACCGAGTCCGCGACGGACGCGTCGAGCGATACGAGGGCGACCACGGTCTCGCTCTTCGGGACACCGAGGTACTCGCTGACCCGGACTCCGGCGTCGAGCCGCACCGACGCGGGTGGGACGGCCGGGACGTCCACGGGGGAGAACCGCACGACACGCCCGGTCGAGGTGAGCGCGCCGACCTGCCCGCGGACGGTGCTGACGACGGCGGAGCGTACGGCGTCGTGCTTCGAGCGCTTCGGCACGTGCACGATGCCGGACTCCGCGGCGGGGATGTCGACACGGACGAGTCGTCCGGTCGTCGAGAGCAGCACTCGGCAGGGGGCGTCGGCGACCTGGAGCGACTCCGGGTCCACCGTGGCCTTCCGACCGCCACGGACGGGCGCGTCGGCTTCCGTGAGCAGGGTGCGGCGGGGCGTGGCGAACTCCTCGGACACCGCGGTCAGCTCGGTCGCGACCTGGGCGCGCAGCCGTTCGTCGGACGCGAGCAGTTCCTCGAGCGCGGCGATGTCGGCGAGCAGCTGGTCGCGTTCGCCCTCGAGCTCCATGCGCGAGAACTTCGTCAGACGGCGCAGACGGAGCTCGAGGATGTACTCGGCCTGCACCTCCGACAGGTCGAAGACGTCGCGGAGCCGGTTCCGTGCGGCTTCGGAGTCGTCGGAGGTGCGGATGACCTGGATGACCTCGTCGATGTCGAGGATCGCGATGAGCAGCCCCTCGACCAGGTGCAGGCGCTCACGACGTCGGGCCAGCCGGTACTGGGAACGCCGGGTGACCACGGACAGGCGGTGCTTGACGTAGACGTCCAGCAGGTCGCGGAGCCCGAGCGTACGGGGCGAGCCGTCGACCAGAGCGACGTTGTTGATCCCGAAGTTCTCTTCGAGCGGCGTGTGCTTGTAGAGCTGCTCGAGGACGGCCGTCGGGTTGAAGCCGGACTTGATGCCGATGACGAGCCGGAGGCCGTGGTTGCGGTCGGTCAGGTCGTTGACGTCCGAGATGCCGACGAGCTTCTTCGACTGCACCCCGTCCTTGATCTTCTCGATGACCCGCTCGGGCCCGACCAGGTAGGGCAGCTCGGTGACGACCAGCCCGGACTTGCGTGGGGTGAGGTTCTCGACCGAGACCTTCGCCCGGGTCCGGAAGGTCCCGCGACCGGTCGCGTAGGCGTCACGGACCCCGGAGAGCCCGACGATGGTGCCGCCGGAGGGCAGGTCCGGACCCGGGACGAACTCCATGAGCTCCTCGAGCGTGGCCCGCGGGTGCATGAGCAGGTGCTTCGCGGCCTCGACGACCTCGCCGAGGTTGTGCGGCGCCATGTTCGTCGCCATCCCGACCGCGATGCCGGACGCGCCGTTGACGAGCAGGTTCGGGAAGGCCGCCGGCAGCACGCTCGGCTGCATGATCTGGTTGTCGTAGTTGGGCACGAAGTCGACGACGTCCTCGCCGAGCCCCTCCGTCATCGCCATCGACGGTTCCGCCAGGCGCGCCTCGGTGTACCGGGCAGCAGCCGGGCCGTCGTCGAGGGAGCCGAAGTTGCCGTGCCCGTCGATCAGCGGCACGCGCATGGTGAACGGCTGCGCGAGCCGGACGAGCGCGTCGTAGATCGCGCCGTCGCCGTGCGGGTGCAGCTTCCCCATCACCTCACCGGTGACGCGGGCGCTCTTCACGTGGCCGCGGTCCGGCCGCAGGCCCATCTCCGCCATCTGGTAGAGGATGCGGCGCTGCACGGGCTTCAGGCCGTCGCGGGCGTCGGGCAACGCGCGTGAGTAGATGACCGAGTACGCGTACTCCAGGAAGGAGCCCTGCATCTCCTCCGAGACGTCGACGTCCTCGATGCGCTCACCGTCGGGCAGTCCGACGACGTCCGTGCGTGCCATGGCACCTTCCTGCCGACCCAGCTCGATCTGGAAGACTCTGGGGGTGGGAACAAGCGTACCGACGGCCCCCGACGCCGCCGTGAACCTCGCCGACGTGCTGCCGAGTTGCCTCGTCGCGCTGGGCGTCGCCGACGACGCCTGGTTGCGGGACACCGGCCGGGAGGCCCGGATCACCCTCCGTCCCGCCCGTTCCGCGATCGTCGTGCTGGTCGACGGCCTCGGCGCGAACGCCCTCGCTGCACGGGCGGGTCACGCGCGCTTCCTCACCGCGACGAAGAAGCGCCTGCGCAGCGGCTTCCCGACGACGACCGCCGCGGCGCTGACGACGCTCACGACCGGCCGGCCACCCGGTGCGCACGGTGTCGTCGGGTACAGCGGGTGGAACCCGGACGAGTCGCGGGTGATGAACCTGCTCAGTGGGTGGGACACCGAGGTCCCCGCCGGGTGGCTGCGCTCCGAGACGGTGTTCACCGCGGCGTCGGACCTCGGTGTGGACCCGGTCGTCGTCGCCCCGAGCCGCTACCGGTCCTCGGGCATGACGGCGAACGTGCTCGGTGGCGCGCGCTTCGTGGCCGGCGACACGATCCCGGCCCGCATCGACGCCGCGCTCGACGCGACCGCGACCGGGCAGCAGCTCGTCTACCTCTACATCCCGGAGCTCGACTCGATCGGGCACAAGCACGGCTGGCAGTCCGACCGGTGGACCGCGGCGCTCGAGTCGGTGGACGCCGAGCTGTCCCGCCTCGCCGACCGCATCGCGCCCGACGTCGGGGTGCTCGTGACCGCGGACCACGGCGTGCTCGACGTGCCGCCGCACGCGAACGTCCCGATGGACCCGGAACTCCTGGTGGACGTCGTCGGCGTGGCGGGCGATCCACGCTGCCGTCAGCTGACCGTTGCGCCGGGAACGGACGTACCAGCGCTCGTCGAGGCGTTCCGCGCGTCGCTGGGCAAGCGTGCGGTGGTCGCCAGCCGCGACGAAGCCGTGGCCGCCGGGTGGTTCGGACCGGTCGACCCGGAGGTCATGCCGCGGATCGGCGACGTGCTGCTCGTCGCGAAGGGGTCGTGGGCGTTCAACGACGACCGCGGGGTCCCGGAGGGCACGGAGCCCGGCCGGATGATCGGCCAGCACGGGGCGATGAGTGACGACGAACTGCTCGTCCCGCTGCGCCTGGCCGGCGCGTTCGCCCAGTAGCCCGATGCGCTGATGGACCGGAGCGCTGGCGGACCGGAGCGCTGACCGACGTGGGCGCGGAGGGGCCGGGACGGACCGGTACCGGGACGGACCGAAACCGGGACGGACAGGAGGCCCGCCCCACGGACGCGGGACGGGCCTCCTGACCGGACGGTCGGCAGGACGGGTCAGACGGTGTCGTCGTCCGGGCGGGTGCCGAAGACGATCTCGTCCCAGCTGGGCATCGCCCGGCGGTTGCGCTTGCGGCGGTCGGGACGGCCGTCGGCGTCCGGGACGGCCGTGGGACGGGCCTCCGGCTGCGGGGCCGTGTCCGAGTCGTCGACGGGCGAGACGGGCAGGTCGACGACGCCGACCGAGGTGCCGCGCGGGGCGTCCTGCTGGTCCGGGAAGGTCGCGGCCTCACGCTCACCGCGGCGGCGACGGAGGGCCTCGAGCAGGTCGGCGGTCTCGTTGCCGGGCGCGCGCTCCTCGACGTACGAGGTGCCGATGCGGGGGAGCGGCGGGCGCAGTGCGGTGCGCTCGACGGCCTCGGGAGCTGCGGGCTCCTCGGCGGCTGCGGCCTCCTCGACGTGGAAGGCGCCGGAGTCGAAGCGGGTGCCGTCCTCGTCCTGGCGCTCGTACTCGACGGCGCGGAGGCGCGGGGCGATGCCCTCGTCCTCGGTGTGCGACAGGCGGTGCGCGTCGCCGTTGTCGGGCACGAGCGTTGCGGTCTTCGGGTCGAAGCGCCACTGGGCGTCGTGCTCGACCTCGGCAGCGGTGTACCGGACCTGGACCTGCCAGCCGTTCTCGACGTGCTTCCAGCTCGACCAGGCGACGTCGGTGGCGTCCCCGGCCTCCAGGCGCGCCGTGATGGCCTCGCCGAAGGTGTCCGGCGACGCGTCGTCGACCGGGGTCACGCTGACCCGGCGGGCGGCGTCGAGCACGAACGCGCGCCCGGCGAGGACCGGACCCTCGAACCGGCGGACGTAGTCGACCTCGACGCCGAGGGAGGCGGCGACGTCGGCGGCGTCGGAACCGCTGCGGATGCGCGCCTGCACGTCCTTCGGCGACACGCGCTTCTGCGGCCCGGAGTCGGGGTTCGCCTGCCGGACCTGGCCCGGGAGCGACGCGGTGACGGGCAGCCGGAACTCGGTCCCGCCGTCGGTCGCCAGGAGGAGTGACCCGGATTCGACTCCGATGACTCTCACGTCTTGCATGGTTCCGCCTTCCGCTGCCTGCGTACGGTCGTGCGTCGTACCCGAGGAGTATGCAGGCCGCTGCAGCACTTTCCGCGCAGGCGCACGGCGTGCCGTGCGTCTCGTCCCCGGCTTCGGGAATGGTCGGGATGCGCGCCGGGTTGCACGGCCAGAACGCACCGCTCGAGTACTCGGTTTGCACTCGGACGGGCCGTGGTGCAAACTGTCGCCGCCGAATCCGGCGACGACCTCTCGATACGAGAAATGGATGGGCATGGCCACCGATTACGACGCCCCCCGGAAGACCGACGACAACTCCGACTCGGAGTCGATCGAGGCCCTCAAGGAGCGCGTCCCCGACAAGATGTCGGGAGTCGTCGACGACGATTCTGACAACCCGGGCAGCTTCGAGCTCGCGGGCCAGGACCTCAGCGACGTCGACCTCGACGTCGTCGTCCTGCCCCCGCAGGTCGACGAGTTCACCTGTGTCGAGTGCTTCCTGGTGAAGCACCGCTCGCAGCTCGACCACGAGACGAAGCTCGGCCCCGTGTGCATGGAGTGCGCAGCACTCTGAAGCACCGACCGAGCGCAGAACGGCCCGCATCCTGCTGGATGCGGGCCGTTCTGCGTGCTGGCACTCCTGCTCGCGAGGCCGGGCTCAGACCGGATCGGTCCGGTTCGCCCGCTCGGCGCCGCTCGTCAGGGCACGGGTGACGGCCTCCGGGTCCCGGACGCTCACCAGCCAGTACGGGGTGGGGTCGGCGGCGTCCCGGACCTCCACCTTGACGACGCCGTGCACGTAGCCGCGGAACAGGGTCCAGGCGCGGGCGTCGAGCTCCGGTCCACGCTGGCTCGTCGCGGCCGCACCGGTGAAGCCGGCGACCTCGCCGACGACCGAGCGGGGCAGGTGCGCCCGACCGGCGTGGAACTCGGTGTCCGTCACCTCGATGACGGGTGCGAGAGCCCACAGCAGCACGAGCACAGCGAGCTCCATGCCGATGGCCACGGCGACCCCGGCCGTCGCGCTGATGGGGAGGAAGACGAGCAGGCTCGCGGGGATGACGAGCGCCGTCGCCAGGTACAGGGCGGGCGGAGCCCACAGTCGTTCGCGGTACACGGTCACCCCTCCATTCGACCACGAGCCGCTGCGTGCTCCGAGCAGGTCACGGATCGGTCACGGTCTGCACTACCCTCGACTCGTGACCGAAGCAGTCGACGTCCTCTGGACCGGCAACGCCGCTCCCGCCTTCGCCAAGCCCGGCGACGCCGGAGCGGATCTCGTGTCGGCCGAGTCCTTCGTGCTCGCGCCCGGGGAACGCCGCCTGGTCGGCACCGGGCTGGCGATCGCCCTGCCGGAGCAGCACGTCGGCTTCGTCGTGCCCCGCAGTGGTCTGGCCGCGAAGCACGGCATCACCATCGTGAACGCACCCGGCACGATCGACTCGGGGTACCGCGGCGAAGTGAAGGTCGCGTTGCTCAACACGGACGCCACGGAGCCGTACGAGGTCCGGGTCGGCGACCGGATCGCACAGCTGATCGTCATGCCGGTGCCCCGCGTGACGTTCACGCAGGTCACCGAGCTGCCGCAGAGCGTCCGCGGCCAGGGCGGGTTCGGGTCGTCGGGCTACGGTGACCGGACCGGTCACGAGGTGTCCTCCGGCGTCGTCGGCGCCGGACAGGACGCCGATCGGAACGACGGAGCGGTGACGCCCGTCGACATGCACGAGCAGGGTCTGGAAGGGACGCGGTCATGAGGATCGGACGACGCAAGCGCGACGAGGTCGAGGTCGCCGAGGCCGTGGTGGACGACGTCGAGGTCGCCGGGCCCTCGCCCGAGATCGAGCTCGCGGACGACGCAGACGCGGGCTTCGACGAGGTCCTGGCCACCGAGTCGACCGACAAGTCGGCTCCGCTGGACCGTGGCGACAACGGTCCCCTCGACGAGACCGAGGCGAACCTGGTCCGACCGTACGTCGACCTCGGCGGCGTGAAGATCCTGCCGCGCGAGGGCCTGCACCTCCGCCTCGAGGTCGAAGAGGACTCGCAGCGTGTGGTCGCCGTCGGCCTGGACTACGACGAGTCGACCCTGCAGGTGCAGCCGTTCGCCGCGCCGCGCTCGACCGGCCTCTGGCACGAGATCCGTGCGCAGATCGCCGAGCAGATCCAGCAGCAGGGCGGTGTCGTCACGGAGGTCGACGGCCCGTTCGGTCCGGAACTCCGCGCGCAGGTGCCCGTCGTGGGCGGCGCTGGGGTCACCGACGGGGTCCGAGCGGCCCGCTTCGTCGGGGTCGACGGCCCGCGCTGGTTCCTCCGTGGGGTCATCGCCGGCAAGGCCGCCGAGCAGCCCGAGGACGCCGCCGACATCGAGGAGCTCTTCCGCAGCGTCGTCGTCGTTCGTGGAACGACCCCGATGCCGCCGCGCGACCTCATCCCGTTGCACATGCCGAAGTCGACCCAGTCGACCATCTGACGCGGCTGCGGCCGACCCCGACGAACCAGCCTGGAGGCCCGGTGACGGACCACGACGACCGCTCCCGTCCCGACGGGGTCACCCCGACCACCGGCTCCGCCGCGTCGGATCCGTTCGTCGAGGAGCGCGCGGAGCCGCTGTCACTGCAGGCCCAGCTGCGGGACGCGGTGCGCAACGCCGGCATCGGTCAGGTCGCCCCGGGCGAGGCGCCCTCCGGCAAGGCCCTGCTGACCGCGGTCGGGGGTGTCCGCGGGCTCGCCGAGTCGGTGCTGCCGGGCTTCGCCTTCCTGATCGTCTACGCGATCACGAAGGAGGTCGTGCCGAGCGTCGTCGTCCCGGTCGCGATCGGGCTCGTCTTCGTGGTGCTCCGGCTGCTCCAGCGGCAGTCGATCATGATGTCCTTCGCGGGCATCTTCGGCGTCGCGATCTCGGCGGGCCTCGCCCTGCTGACGGGTCGCGCCGAGAGCAACTTCATCCCCGGCATCGTCATCAACGCCGTCTTCCTGGCGGTCATCCTCGTCACGCTGGCGATCCGCCGGCCACTGATCGGCCTGGTCGTCGGCCTGCTCGTGCCGGGCGACGACGACGGTCACGACTGGCGGGACGACCCGGCGAAGCGTCGCGTCCTGACCGTCGCGACCTGGATGTGGGCCGGGCTCTTCGCCTTCCGGCTCGCGTTCGAGATCCCGCTCTGGCTGGCAGCGCAGGTCGAGCTGCTCGCCGGCATCAAGTTGATCACCGGCGTCCCGCTCTACGCAGCCCTGCTCTGGGTGACGTGGCTGCTCGTCCGGACCGTCTTCGTCCGGGACGAACCCGCCGCGGTGTAGAGTTGTCTCGACGTCAAGACACTTTCCTCCGGGCACGACGGAGTCCCCGGGTTTAGGTTCACCTTGCTGGTGGGACGTCCCGCGGCCCGCGAGGATGAGGGCACACCGATCAACTCAGGAGGCGGCACAGTGGCTGCAGTCAACAGCTTCGGATCGAAGGACACGCTCTCGGTCGGGGGTGTCGACTACGCCATCCACCGGATCGACGCCGTGCCCGGGCACGAGAAGCTCCCGTACAGCCTCAAGGTGCTGCTCGAGAACCTCCTGCGCACCGAGGACGGCGCGAACGTCACCGAAGGCCAGATCCGCGCCCTCGGCTCGTGGAAGCCGGAGGCAGACCCGGACACCGAGATCCAGTTCTCCCCGGCCCGCGTGGTCATGCAGGACTTCACCGGTGTGCCGTGCATCGTCGACCTCGCCACCATGCGCGAGGCGATGGCCGAGATCGGCGGCGACCCGAACAAGATCAACCCGCTGTCCCCGGCCGAGATGGTCATCGACCACTCGGTGATCGCGGACCTCTTCGGCAGCTCCGACGCCCTCCAGCGCAACACCGACCTGGAGTACGAGCGGAACGGGGAGCGCTACCAGTTCCTCCGCTGGGGCCAGACGGCGTTCGAGGACTTCAAGGTCGTCCCGCCGGGCACCGGCATCGTCCACCAGGTCAACATCGAGTACCTGGCGAAGGTCACCTACACGCGTGACTTCGACGGCGAGACGTACGCCTACCCGGACACCCTCGTCGGCACCGACTCGCACACCACGATGGTCAACGGCCTCGGGGTGCTGGGCTGGGGCGTCGGCGGCATCGAGGCCGAGGCGGCGATGCTCGGCCAGCCGGTCTCCATGCTCATCCCGAAGGTCGTCGGCTTCAAGCTCTCGGGTGCGATCCCCGCCGGTGTGACCGCGACCGACGTGGTGCTCACGATCACGGAGCAGCTCCGCAAGCACGGTGTGGTCGGCAAGTTCGTCGAGTTCTACGGCGAGGGTGTCGGCGCGGTGCCGCTCGCGAACCGCGCGACCATCGGCAACATGAGCCCCGAGTTCGGCTCGACGGCCGCGATCTTCCCGGTCGACGACGTCACGCTCGACTACCTGCGGCTGACCGGTCGCGACGAGGCGCAGATCGCCCTGGTCGAGGCCTACTCGAAGGCGCAGGGTCTGTGGCACGACCCCTCGGTCGAGCCGGCGTACTCGGAGTACCTCGAGCTCGACCTCTCGACGGTGGTCCCCTCGATCTCCGGCCCGAAGCGCCCGCAGGACCGCATCGTCCTGTCCGAGGCGAAGGACCAGTTCGAGGTCGACCTCGCAAACTACGCGAGCATCGAGCACACCGAAGAGGACAAGGCCGTCGCGGACACGTTCCCGGCGTCCGACCCGGTGGCCGCTGCCCCCGGTGACGAGCACGCCGTCGACGACCTGCAGGACGCTCCGGCGTCCGAGGTCCCGGTCCACGCCTCCAGCGCGCCCGGTACGGTCTCGAAGCCGACCTCGGTCGCGATCGCCGAAGGCGACCCCTTCACGATCGACCACGGTGCCGTCGCGATCGCCGCGATCACGTCGTGCACCAACACGTCGAACCCGTCGGTGATGATGGCCGCGGGCATCCTCGCGCGCAACGCGTCGAAGAAGGGCCTGAAGGCCAAGCCGTGGGTCAAGACCACCCTCGCGCCGGGTTCCAAGGTCGTCACGGACTACTACGAGAAGGCCGGTCTGACGACCTACCTCGAGGACCTCGGCTTCTACACGGTCGGCTACGGCTGCACCACCTGCATCGGCAACTCGGGCCCACTGCCCGAGGAGATCTCGCAGGCCGTGCAGGACAACGACCTCGCCGTGACCGCGGTGCTCTCGGGCAACCGCAACTTCGAGGGACGCATCAACCCCGACGTGAAGATGAACTACCTGGCGTCCCCGCCGCTGGTCATCGCGTACGCCCTCGCCGGCTCGATGCACTTCGACTTCGACACCGACGCGCTCGGCACCGACACCGACGGCAACGACGTCTTCCTCAAGGACATCTGGCCCGACACGGCCGAGGTCCAGCAGGTCATCGACTCGTCGATCGACACCGAGATGTTCACCCACGAGTACGGCTCCGTGTTCGAGGGCGACGACCGGTGGAAGAACCTGCCGACCCCGACCGGTGACACGTTCGAATGGGACGCGCAGTCGACCTACGTGCGGAAGCCCCCGTACTTCGACGGCATGACGATGCAGCCGGACGCCGTGTCGGACATCTCCGGTGCCCGCGTGCTCGCGAAGCTCGGCGACTCGGTCACGACCGACCACATCTCCCCGGCCGGATCGATCAAGGCCGACAGCCCGGCGGGCAAGTACCTCGGCGAGCACGGCGTCGACCGCAAGGACTTCAACTCCTACGGCTCACGTCGCGGCAACCACGAGGTGATGATCCGCGGCACGTTCGCGAACATCCGGCTCCGCAACCAGCTCCTGGACGGCGTCGAGGGTGGCTACACCCGCGACTTCACGACGCCCGACGGTGCGCAGTCGTTCATCTACGACGCGTCCGAGCACTACCAGGCGCAGGGCACCCCGCTCGTCGTCCTGGGCGGCAAGGAGTACGGCTCCGGTTCCTCCCGTGACTGGGCGGCGAAGGGCACGAGCCTCCTGGGCGTCAAGGCGGTCATCACCGAGAGCTTCGAGCGGATCCACCGCTCGAACCTCATCGGCATGGGCGTCGTCCCGCTGCAGTTCCCGGCGGGGGAGTCGATCGAGTCCCTCGGGCTCGACGGCACCGAGTCCATCTCGATCTCCGGTCTGACCGCGCTCAACGAGGGCACCACGCCGAAGACCGTGCACGTCACGGCCGAGCCGACCGAGCACTCGCCCGCCGGCAAGCAGCCGATCGAGTTCGACGCGGTCGTCCGCATCGACACCCCGGGTGAGGCCGACTACTACCGCAACGGCGGCATCCTGCAGTACGTCCTCCGTTCGCTCGTCTGACCCCGCAAAACGCAACCTGGGCGGCTCCCCGCAGCGGTACTCCGTTGCGGGGAGCCGCTCTCGTTGCGTTCCGCGGAGGACGGGAGGCGCGTGGCGGGCTGCCACCGCGCCTCCAGTCCGTCCGCTGGTCGCGCGCATAGAGTGGGCCGACCGCCGTACGAAAGGAGCGCCCGTGAGCCTGCTCGCCAGCATCACGTCGCCGCGCGACCTGAAGCGTCTCTCCGACGCGCAGATGACCGACCTCGCCGCGGAGATCCGCACCTTCCTGGTCGCCGAGGTCGCCAAGACCGGCGGGCACCTCGGGCCGAACCTGGGCGTCGTCGAGCTGACCCTCGCCATGCACCGGGTCTTCGACTCGCCGCACGACCCGTTCGTCTTCGACACCGGTCACCAGTCGTACGTGCACAAGCTCGTCACCGGCCGGCAGGACTTCTCGCGTCTGCGGGAGCGTGGGGGCATCGCCGGCTACCCGCAGCGGAGCGAGTCGGAGCACGACATCGTCGAGTCGTCGCACGCGTCCTCGTCGCTGTCCTGGGCGGACGGCATCTCCCGTGCCTTCCAGCAGACCGGGCAGTCCGACCGCACGGTCGTCGCCGTGGTCGGGGACGGCGCCCTCACGGGTGGCATGACGTGGGAGGCGCTCAACAACATCTCGGACCAGAACGACCGCCGACTGGTGATCGTGGTCAACGACAACGGCCGCTCGTACGCGCCGACGATCGGCGGGATGGCCCGCTTCCTCAGCTCCGTCCGGACCCGACGCGAGTACCGCACCCTGTACGAGAAGAGCCGGGCCGCTGCCGACCACTTCGGCGCACCCGGACGTGCGGTGTACCGGGGGCTCCGAGGCGGCCTGCACGGTTTCCTGTCGCGCTTCACGAACAACGAGGCGCTGTACTCGAACCTCGACATCAAGTACGTCGGACCCGTCGACGGGCACGACCAGCAGGCGATGGAGGCGGCGCTCCGGCAGGCGAAGGGCTACGGCTCGCCCGTCATCGTGCACGCGATCACCGAGAAGGGTCACGGCTTCGAGCCCGCCCTCCGCGACCAGGCGGACCAGTTCCACGCCGTCGGGCACATCGACCCGGAGACGGGCGAGTCGCTCGACAAGGCCTCGGGTCCGTCGTGGACCTCCGTCTTCGCCGCGACGCTCGCCGAGGTCGGCCACGAGGACCCGCGGATCATGGCCATCACCGCCGCGATGCTCCGTCCGACCGGACTGCACCTGTTCCAGCAGGCGCACCCGGACCGGGTCATCGACGTCGGCATCGCCGAACAGCACGCCGTCACCACGGCCGCAGGGTTGGCGTACGGGGGACTCCACCCCGTCGTGGCGCTGTACGCGACGTTCCTCAACCGGGCGTTCGACCAGGTGCTCATGGACGTCGCCCTGCACCGGGCCGGCGTCACCTTCGTCCTCGACCGTGCCGGCATCACCGGTCCGGACGGTCCCTCGCACCACGGGATGTGGGACCTGGCGCTGCTGCAGGTCGTCCCCGGCATCCGGATCGCCGCCCCACGCGACGCCGTCACCCTGCGAGAGGAGTTCCGGGAGGCCGTGGCGGTCGATGACGCGCCGACGGTCCTCCGGTGGTCCAAGGGTCAGGTCGGACTGGACATCCCCGCGCTCCGACGGCTCGACGACGGGGTCGACGTGCTGCACCAGGCCACATCGGCCGAGGACGTCCTGATCGTGGCCGTCGGCTCGATGGTGCCGACGGCGCTCGAGGCCGCCGCGCTGCTCGAGGCGCAGGGCATCGGTGTGACCGTCGTCGACCCGCGCTGGGTGGTGCCGATCCCGGCGTCGCTCATCGACCTGTCCCGCGACCACCGGTTGGTCATCACGATCGAGGACGGCGTCCGTGTTGGTGGCGTCGGGACCCGGCTGCGGCAGGACCTCCGCGCTGCCGGGGTCGACACCGGCGTCAACGAGCTCGGTCTGCCGGACGCGTTCATCGACCACGCCAGCCGGAGTCAGATCCTCAGCGATGCGGGGCTGACCGCGCAGGCGATCGCCCGCGACGTCATCGACCAGGTCGTCGGCACGAAGCTGCCCCAGGCGAAGCCGGCGCGGTCGCGGGAGTCCGCCGAGCGCTGACGCCCGTCGCGCGGCGCCCGTCGCGCCCGGTGCACTTCGGCGGCGCACAACAGAAACCGCCCCGGACCACGGGATCCCCTGGTTCGGGGCGGTTTCTGTTGTGCGGAGCCAGTCAGCGCCGTGCGCCGAGCCGCGCCGTGCGCCGAGCCGCGCCGTGCGCCGAGCAGCGCCAGCGCCGTGCGCGCTAGCGGGAGGCGGGGCCGACGATCGGCGGCTCGTGGAACGTGCCGCCGAAGACGCGCTCGGACGCACCGGAGCGGTCGAGGTACGGGCTGATGCCACCGGCCTGGAACGGGTAGCCCGCGCCGAGGATCATGCCGAGGTCGATCTCCTCGACGTGCTGCACCACCCCGTCCTCGAGCATGCGGTGCACCTCGTCGGCCAGGGCGTCCTCGAAGCGACGCTGCATCTCGGCAGCGTCGACCGGTGCGGCGTCCTTCTTCGACGGTGCGACGAGCTTCACGGCAGCGGGGTCGTACCCGGTCGCGTTGCCCTTCTTGTCGCGGGTCAGGATCGTCCCGTGCTCCGCGATCCGCTTCAGCCCGTCACCGGGGTAGAAGCGCTCCGGCCAGGCCGCGTGGTGGGAGTCGAGCACGTGCGCACCGACCGGCAGGCCGACGAGCTCGAGCAGTTCGAACGGTGACATCGGCAGGCCCAGGGGAGCCGCACCGTCGGCGACGGTCTCGAACGAGGTGCCCTCCTCGACGCCACGCATGGCCTCACCGAGGACGCGTGCGAGGACCCGGTTGACGACGAAGCCCGGCTGGTCGGCCGTGACGATGGCGGTCTTCTTCAGCGTCTTCGCGACGGCGAGGGCGGTGGCGAGGGCCTCGTCGGAGGTCTTCGCGGCTCGGACCACCTCGAGCAACGGCATCACCGCGACCGGGTTGAAGAAGTGGAAGCCGACGAGGCGTTCCGGGTTCGTCAGCACCGAGGCCATCTCGTCGACGGAGAGCGACGAGGTGTTCGTGGCGAGGATGGCGTCCGGAGCGATGACCTGCTCGATCTTCCGGAACACCTCCTGCTTGACGCCCATCTCCTCGAAGACGGCCTCGATCACCCAGTCGGCGTCGGCGAACGCTTCGTAGGACACCGAGCCGCTGACGAGTGCGGTGATGCGGTTCGCGTCGTCCTGCGAGAGGCGGCCCTTGGCGAGCATCTCGTCGACGGACTGGCGGATCCGGGCGACACCGGCGTCGACGCGCTCCTGCGAGACGTCGGTGATGACGACCGGCACACCGAGACGACGGGCGAAGAGCAGCGCGAACTGGGACGCCATGAGTCCGGCGCCGAGGACGCCCACCTTGGTGATCTTCTTCGCGTCGACGCCCCCGGGAGCGCCGACCGGACGCTTCGCCCGCTTCTGCACGAGGTCGAACGCGTACATCGACGCGGCGAACTGGTCCCCGGCGAGCAGGTCGGCCAGGGCGTCGTCCTCCCCGGCGAAGCGCTCGTCCAACGAACCGCTGCGGGCGGCGGCGACGAGGTCGAGTGCGCGGAACGGCGACTTCGGGACCGTGCCGATCTTCGACGCGACCTGCCCACGGGCGACCTTGACGACGGTGCCCCAGGCGGCCTTCTCGATCAGTCCGGGCTCGTTCTTCCGCACGACCTTGGTGCGGCCGGACACGACGCCGTCAGCCCAGGCGACCGCGGACGGCAGGAACGTCACCGAGGGGATCAGCACATCGCCAATACCGAGGTCGACCGCGGCCGGGCCGTCCATCAGGCGGTTGTTCTTCAGCGGGTTCTCGACGATGACCCGCAGGGCCTTCTCCGGACCGATGAGGCGGGGGAGCAGGGTCGCACCACCCCATCCCGGGATGATGCCGAGGAAGACCTCGGGCAGCCCGATGCCCTGGGCAGCGGACGAGAACACGCGGTAGGTGCAGTGCAGCGCGACCTCGAGCCCGCCGCCGAGCGCGATGCCGTTGACGAACGCGAACGACGGCACACCGAGCTCGCTGAACTTCCGGAGCGTCGCGTGGCCGAGCACACCGAGCTCGTGTGCGACCTCGCGAGAGGGGAGCGCCGCCGCCTGGGAGAGATCGGCACCGGCGGCGAAGCAGTACTCCTTGCCGGTGATCGCGACGGCCTGGATCGTGCCCGCCGACGCGGCCTCACGCAGCGTGTCGAGCACGTCCGACAGCTCGCGCATCGTGCGCGGGCCGAGCGTCGAGGGGCGCTTGTAGTCCTTGCCGTTGTCGAGCGTGATCAGCGCGAGTGTGCCGCCGGAGGGCAGCGCGACGTGCTTGACGTACGAGTGCGTGACGACCTCGTCCTCGCTCAGGGCGGTCAGCTGGTCGATCGGGGTGGTGGTCATGGTCAGGCCGCCTTCCGTGCCGCGGACTTGCTGAAGTTCGGGTTCTCCCAGATGACGGTGCCGCCCTGGCCGAGCCCGATGCACATCGTGGTGATGCCGTACTTGACGTCGGGGCGCTCGGCGAACTGGGCCGCGAGCTGGTTCATCAGGCGGACACCGCTCGACGCGAGCGGGTGGCCGACGGCGATCGCGCCACCCCAGGCGTTCACGTTCGGGGAGTCCTGCGCGATGCCGTAGTTGTCCAGGAACGCCAGGACCTGCACGGCGAAGGCCTCGTTGATCTCGAACAGTCCGATGTCGTCGATGGACAGCCCGGCCTTCCGCAGTGCCTTGTCGGTGGCGGGGATGGGGCCGACGCCCATGACCTCTGGGTCGACGCCCATGAAGGCGAAGGAGACCATGCGCATCTTCGTCGCCAGACCGTGCTGCTTCGCGCCGTCCTCGGACGCGAGGAGGCTCATCGTCGCGCCGTCGTTCAGCCCGGCGGCGTTGCCGGCGGTGACCCGTCCGTGGGGCCGGAACGGCGTCTTCAACGCGGCCAGGGCCTCCAGGGTGGTGCCGGGTCGTGGCGGCTCGTCGGCCGAGACGATGTCCCAGCCTGCTCCGGCGTTGACCTCGACCGGGATGACGTCCGGCTGCAGCTTGCCGGCACCCCAGGCGGCGGCGTAGCGCTGCTGGGACTGCACGGCGAAGGCGTCGGTGCGGTCCTTCGTGATGGCGGGGAAGCGGTCGTGCAGGCGCTCGGCGGTGGCGCCCATGACGAGGGCGTCGCTGGAGACCATGCGCTCCGCGACGAAGCGGGGGTTTGGGTCGGCGTTGAAGCCCATCGGGTGCCGGCCCATGTGCTCGACACCGCCGGCGATGGCGATGTCGGCGGCACCGAAGGCGATGGCACCGGCGAGCGTCGTGACACTCGTCATGGCACCGGCGCACATACGGTCGATGGCGTACCCGGGGACGGTCTTCGGCAGGCCGGCGAGCATGCCCACCGTGCGGCCGAGGGTCAGGCCCTGGTCGCCCTGCTGGGTGGTCGCGGCGACGGCGACGTCGTCCACGGCGGCACCGTCGAGCGAGCTGTTCCGGTCGAGCAGGCCACGCATCGCGTGCACGGCGAGGTCGTCGGCGCGGGTCCGCCAGAACACCCCCTTCTCACCGGCGCGGCCGAACGGGGTACGGACACCGTCCACGAACACGACGTCTGATGTCTTCGGCAATGCGAGCCTCCAGATCCACAACGATCGGGCCGGAGCGACGTGTCACCCCGACCGGCCGGGCCTCGCCCGGCGACGCTCCGACGCTAGTACCCCCGGCTGGGCGGGGGCACGTCGGTTGGGCGGTTCCTACGAGCCGGTCGTCCCGGTCGTGGCGTCGGTCTGTCCGTCTGCGACAAGACCGACCGCACCGACCGCACCGGGCGCGCCGGCGTCGGGCGTCGCGTCGTCGGCGTCCGCCGTCGTCTCGTCCGGACGGGAGGCCGTGGTCGCCGTGACCGCGGCCGCCGGGTCCTCGACGGACCGGTCCGCGGCGACCTCGAACGCGTGCGCGATGACCGACGCGGTCTGCTCGACCTGCCACGGCCGGGCGTCGTGCGATGCGAGCGTCGCACCGACGGTCTCGGTCGCGACGGTCTTCGGCGGGTTCCACGACACCAGACGGAGCGTCTCCGGCGTCAGCAGGTTCTCCACGGGGAGGTCGAGCTCCGCCGCACGCGCCGTGACGGCCGCGCGGGCCGCACGGTACCGACGGTCGGCGGCCGGGTTGCGTTCGGCCCAGGCGCGGGGCGGTGGGAGGCTCGGCTCGCCCCCGCCTCGCAGACGTGGCAGGTCCTCGGTGGCCTGGCCCGCTTCCACGGCGGCCCACCAGCGGTCGAGCTCGGAGCGGCTGGCGCGGCCGGTGAAGGCCTTCAGCGCACCGAGTTCGGCGCGGGAGGCCGGGGCAGCAGCGGCGGCGGCGACGATCGCCGAGTCCGGGATGGTGCGTCCCGGGGCGATGTCGGTCTCCTGCGCGTAAGCGTCCCGCGCCTGCCAGAGTGACCGGGCGATCGCGAGGGCCCGGGCGCCGCGGAGCACGTTCATGCCGGACAGTCGACGCCACGGTTCGGCACGCGGGGGCTTCGGGCCGCGAGCGAGGACGGCCGCGAACTCCTCTTCCGCGATCCGCGTCTTGCCGGCAGCGTCCAGGACCTCGGCGAGCGAGTCGCGGAGGTCGGGCAGCAGTTCGACGTCCAGCGCGGCGTAGACGAGCCACGCCTGCGGGAGCGGGCGGGTCGACCAGTCGGCGGCGGAGTGCGCCTTCGCGAGCGTGATGCCGAGCAGTTGCTCGACGACCGCGCCGAGGCCGACACGGGGGAACCCGGCGATGCGGGCACCGAGCTCGGTGTCGAAGATCCGGGTCGGGACCAGGCCGACCTCGCGGAGGCAGGGCAGGTCCTGGGACGCGGCGTGGAACACCCACTCCTCGTCGACGAGTGCGGCCTGCAGGTCGCTGAAGTCACCGATCGCGATCGGGTCGAACAGGAACGAGCCGGACCCGCGGCGGAACATCTGGATCAGGTAGGCGCGCTGCGAGTAGCGGTAGCCGCTGGCGCGCTCGGCGTCGACCGCGACCGGGCCGGTACCGGCGGCGAGCCGTGCGACGGCGTCGAGGTACTCGTCGCGTTCCTCGATGACGTGGACAGCGGCGTGCGCGTCCTCGTATGCGGGATCGGCGTCAGTCACGGGCGAGCCTCCGGGGGGCCAGGAGCGAGACACCGTCCGAGGCCGGGGGGAGTCCGGCGAGCATCGCCACGATCTCTTCCCAGGCCTGCACGTGCGGCGTCAGGTCGTCGTCGAGGGGCGTCCACGAGGCCCGCAGTTCCAGTTGGGCGCCGTCGCCCTGAGCCGCGAGCTCGCCGTAGCCGCGGGAGATGATCTTCGTCGCGGTGCCGGACGCGTTGCCGTACCGGGCACCGTGCGCCTCGAGGGCGTCGACGAGCCAGCTCCAGGTGACGTCGGCGACGAACTCGTCGACGCCGATCTCCGGCTCGAGCGGGGCCTGCGCGAAGGTGACGATGCGGTACGCGCCGCCCCACCCCTCCGGCTCTGCGGGGTCGTGCAGGGCGATGAAGCGTCCGGTGCCGAGGTCCGAGTCCACACCGTGCACGACGCCCGACACGTCCGCCGCCAGGGCGAGCGAGAAGGGTGCGATGCGGCTCGGCGACGGGATCTCGGTGACCGTGGTCTCGGTGCGGGTCCTGCCACTCGACACGAACGCGCGGAGACGCGCGAACGCCTCCGGTTCGGCGTCGGGGTCTCGGGATTCGGGCACGGATGCAGACTAGGCTCCGGACCGAGCACCGGCGCGGGCGGCACGCCGTTCCGCGCGCAGTCGTGCTGCCCGCAGTCGTCCTCGTCCTGGAAGGCCCGCATGGCCCGCCGTCCCGATGCCGTCCGGTCCGTCGGCCTCCTCGCGCTGGGCGCCGGCATCACCACCGCCGCGGTCGGCGTCGCCGTCGTCGCCGGGTCGGTCGCCGCCGTCGCCCGGGCCGTGGTCACCCCGGACCGCAAGCGCACCGAGCGGGTGCCGATCACCGCCGTCGACCTGGAGGCACGCACCGTCTCCCTGGGACGCAGTCCCGACACCGAGTCCCCGGGTCGGTACAGCCTGTGGTTCGGCGGCGCGACGGGGCACATGCGCGTCGGCGAGGTGCTCGACACCACCGACACGACCGTCACCCGTCGGGTCATCGCCGTCGACGCCGGCGACCCCACCGTGGCCCGACGCGGCCGGTGGGGCGGCTGGTTCTACCTGACCCCGGGGGAGCTCGGGGTGCCGGTCGAGGACGTCGACGTGCAGACCCCGAACGGCCCCGCGCCCGCCTGGGTCGTCCGCACCGACGACCCGGCCGCGCCCTGGGCTGTCCTGGTGCACGGCCGCGGTGTCACCCGCGCCGAGACGATCCGCGCGGTGCCGGTGTTCCGCGCGGCCGGCTACTCGGTGCTGCTGGTGTCGTGGCGGAACGACGGGGTCGCACCACCGAGCCCGGACGGCCGCTACGGCCTGGGGTCGACCGAGTGGGAGGACGTCGACGCCGCCCTGGACTGGGTCGCGCAGCAGGGTGCCACGAGCGTCGTGCTGATGGGCTGGTCGATGGGCGGTGCCGTGGTCCTGCAGACCCTGGTGCGCTCGGGGCTCGCAGGGCTCGTCAGCGGCGTCGTCCTGGAGTCGGCGGTCGTCGACTGGCACGCGGTCCTGAAGTCGCAGAGCCGGGCGCTCCGGCTGCCCCGACCGGTGCGGAAGGTGGCGCAGTGGGTCCTCCGCACGCCGGTCGTCCACCGGGTCGCCGGACTGGACCAGCCGATCGACCTGCGGGAACTCGACATGGTCGCCCGCGCCGACGAACTGCAGGTGCCGATCCTGCTGCTGCACAGCGACGACGACGGGTTCGTGCCCGCATCGGCGTCGTACGCCCTCGCCGCCGCCCGACCGGACCTGGTGCGGCTCGAGGTCGCGCACGTCGCCCGGCACACCAAGCTCTGGAACCACGACGCGGAGTGGTTCGACGCGCGGATCCGGGCGTGGCTGAACGACGTGGTGCGGCCGACAGCCGACGCGCGGTAGACGGGACCGGCGGTCGGACGGGAGGCGCGGTGCCAGCTGGCACCGCGCCTCCCGTCCGCCGTTGGTACCGTCTGCGACACTCGACCCATGTGGCCGTTCCGCAAGCGCCCCGAGACGGTGCCCTCGTTGCCGACGAACCCCGTGCTGCAGCAGATCGTGCAGCGGGGCGGCGACCTGTCCCAGCCGCGCGACTGGGTCCACTTCGTCTACTTCCCGGACGAAGGGTCCGCCAAGGCAGCCTCCGCGCGGATCGCCGCCGCCGGGTGGAACGTCGCAGTCAAGCCGTCGGGTGCGGAGTGGTACGTCGCCGCCGATCAGCAGAACGTGCTCGTGGACGACGCCCGACTCGGCGAGGCGGTGCGGTTCTTCGAAGGGATCACCGCGGAGACCTCCGGCGCACAGTGGGACGGCTACGAAGCGAGCATCTAGGTCGCCGTCTGCCGGCCTGGCCCGAACTCCTCGAGACGGGTCGCCGGTCGACCGGGCCGCGCTGGGCCGTACGTCCGGTCGAAGGCATCGCTCATCGTCGTGAGCGGTGGTCGGACCGTCACGGTCCATTCGCCGCTGTCGAACGCGTCGATGCGGACGACCAGGTTGGTCTCGTCGGTCAGGTCGGCGCCGCGGAGGTACCCGAGGAACTCGCCGTCGATGAGCTGCCAGATGCTGTCGGCGATGTCCCTCGCCTCGGCGTGGCTGAGGATGAGCCCTGGTTCCGCCGCGGCGTCGACTCGGCGTTCGAGTGGGAGTGCTTCGACCCACTGGTCAGGGGACGTGACGGCGTAGATGGTCGTGAGGACCCAGACGAGCTCGGGTGCCTCGAGTTCTGAGAAGAACTGCACGAGGTCGGGCAGCGCGATTCGATCAGCGGCGATCGTGTACGTGACCATCTCGAGGTCCTGCGGCACTGTCGAGGTCATCCGGCCTCCTCCTTCCTGATGCTGAGCGGGAGCAGCTCGTCGGTGGGCATCTCGACACTTCGTGGTTCGGAGTGCGACGACGACCGCGGCGGGACACCCTCGGCGGGGGACGGAAACTTGAACGGCTACCAGCTTCAGCTGTCGGGGAAGAGGTCGACGGACCGCGGGCTGGAGCGGTAGCGGAGGTGCTCGAAGTCGGGGTGCCAGTCGACGAGGCCGACCACGGCGCGCACGGCGATGTCGATGAAGTACGGCGACACGACGACGCGGCGGGGGATCGTCGTCGCCTCGATCTCGGTCGCCGGTCGGGAGCGCGACCCGGAGAAGTCGGTGACGTGCACGCCGTCGAGGTCGGTGCCCCAGGTGTACGCGGGCAACAGACGGTCGGTGTCCGGGGCGACGTTGCCGACGACCTCCCACATGCCCGGTTGGAACCGCGCCGGCAGGGTGAGCCCGGCCACCACCGGCTGCGTGGCGAGCACGACGAGCGGGTCGGCGGGTCGCGGCAGGTCCTCGGGGCGCTGGAAGACCGCGACGTAGACGGCGCCGTGCAGCGTCGCGAGGACGTGCCCGAGCAGCACGCTGCCGCCGCCGTCCGGGATGAAGAAGACGTCACCGGCCTCGACGGTGAAGGGTTCGCGGCTGAGCGGGAGCAGCTCGTCGGCGGGAGTCTCGGCGGTCCCGGACTCGGAGTGCGACGACGACCGTGGCGGGACACCCTCGGCCGAGGACGGCCGCGTCATCGTCACGCCCGCGTGGCGGAGTCGCTTCAGACGATCGTCGAGGTCGCGGCCAGGGTTGCCACGATCGATCATCTCGATCGTGAACAGCTTCTCCGGGTTGGCCCGGGTCTCGGCCAACAACTGCGCGAAGAGCTGCTGCTCACTGTTGGTCTGGTGGAACTCGGAGCCCGATGGCTGGTCCTTCTTGCGCTTGCCGAACACGTCGTCCGTTCCCCTCGTCCGATGACACCCTCATCGTGGCACGACTGGTCAGTCGGACGTCGCTGGTGGGTCGACGACTGCCAGGCCACCGCCGGGCATGGCGATGATCACCCGAGGCTCCGGCCCGGCGCCGTGGTGGTTCCACGACTCGTACGACTCGTCGGGCCAGGCCTCCAGGACCGTCCCGGATGCGAAGTCGAGCCGGAGGTCGGCGCCGTCGAGTGTCGCGTTCGTGACCCTGTCGCCGTGCAGGGCCAGGACGGGTGCGAGCGACGTCGGGTCCGTCGGGTCCACGATCCGGCGTTCCCCGTCCGGACCGGTGATCGCGAACTCGGCCTCGAACTGCATCGTCGTGCCGTTCGAGAACTCGATGGAGGTCTGGAGGGTGACGGTCAGGACGTCCACCCGGGCGTTGGTGAGATCGAGCCTGTGGTCGTCGGTCACGGAGCCTCCTCCGGGGCCGTCGCGACCCACTCCTGCGCTCATGACGGCGTCCCTCCGGGCAGCGTGCGGGCGTCGACCTCGCCGCCGGTCAGGACGTCGATGTCCAGGCGCGCTCGTCCTGGTTCGGACCAGTGCCACGACGGCCGGTCGCGGTGGGACCACCCCTCCAGCAGCTCACCCGATGCGAAGCGGACGGCGATGCGGGCGCCGGTGACGGTGCCGCGTTCCACCACCTTCGTGTGCAGGGCGAGGAGCGGCAGGAGCGAGGGCGGATCGCCGGGCTCCATGAAGGTGTGCGTGCCGTCGTTCTCGGTCAGCGCGAAGCCGGTCTCGAACCGGAGGGTCGCTCCGCTCGAGAAGCGGACGGTGACGGCGGTGTCGATCGCGATGGCGTCGACCGTGTCGCCGGCGACGTGCAGTTGGATGGGGGCCGACGTGGTGTTGGTCACGGTGTCCTCTCGCCGTCTCCGGCGTCTCGCTCTGCCGGGAAGACGAGCTGATCGAGACGCGGCAGTTCGGTCGGCATCTCGTCGGTGAACCACGGGAGCTCGACCATCTGGATCCTGCCGTCGTGCGCCCAGATGAGCAACTCGCCCCCGACTGCCTCGGCGTCGGTTCGGTAACTGGCGGCTTCCGGCAGTGGTCCGTCGGGGAGGTCGACGCGTGGCAGGTCGTCGCGTTCGAGTTCGAGCGACCAGGCGCGCGGCCCTGAGGGCGTGACGTCGACCACTGCGTCGAGCTGGGTGAGGAGCGCCGGTGCCTCGTCGATCCGAGCGTTCTGGAGGCACGCGCGGACGAGTGCGCGGATCTGCTGACCGTCACGTTCCTCCTGTGCGCGGCGCTGCTCGTCCTGTGCGCGGCGCTGCTCGGAGGCGATCTCCTCGTCGCGGCTCCCGATGCCGGAAGCGAGAACGCCGGGTCCGAGGAACAGTTCGAACTCCCAGGAGGTCCCGATCACCGAACGATCCAGGGTGACGGTGACCGTCGTGCTGTCGAAGAAGTCGATGCGGATCACTGCCTGCGAGGCGTCCGTCGTGGTGCTGCCGATCGGTGAGCCGAAGAACTCGCCGTCGATCATCTGGTGGTTCTCCCGGACGAAGCGCCGCATGTCGTCGTCGGTGATCCACAGCCCGGCGCCGCTGCTGTCGTGAACCTTCTGCTCCCACTCGACGACATTGAGGTCCGAGTGGGGCAGCGCGACCATGTCCAGGTCGGTGACGAGCCAGCGCAGGGGAGGGATGGTCATCCCGTTGACGACGTTGCGGAACGTCAGGACGCCCATCGGCTGTGAGCCGATAAAGCGGTGGTACGTCACGAAGTCGGGCTGGGGTCTCCTGGTTGCCGGGTGGCCTGATCTCCTGCGGAACGACATGGTCCTCATTCGCTCGCTCTCACCGATCGCTTCTTGCTGCCTCGGAGTGCGGTTCGCGAGTCTGCGGGAGCTTGCCGACCAACTCGATCACGTCGTCGAGGAGCGCGTGCGAGCGCTCATCTCGTGGGCGTACGCGTCGGCCTCGGTCTTGTAAATCTCGCCCCATGCGATGCTCGAAGGCATGGCATGGGCAGGCAGATCGACGTCAGGGAGGCAGATCTGCACGAAGTGCGGGAAGGCAGGGAAGGTCCAGAGGTCTTCGTCCTCGAACCGGCTCCAGAGCAACAGCTCCCCGATGCCGAGTGGATGGCCGAGCTCCTGACCGTTCAGCGGCGGATCGCAGCTGACCATCAGTGCATGATGACCGTTCGGGAGCTCGATCGGTCGTTCCACTTCGCACCGGAAGACAGACGAGAACCGCTTGCTGTCCATGGACGAGAGGAAGAAGACTTCTTGCATGTCAGAACTCCGGATTGATGCCGCTGACGCGATCGAGCTGGATCGCGCCCTTGTCGATGCCGTTCGGGATGATGTACTCGTCTAGTCCGCCTCGGTTGCCGTCCAGGGGAAGCGCTGCCCTCGTCTTCACCACCGCGCTGGGGTCGCGCAACGTCCCTTCGAGCAGGAACCGCCCCGAGTTCACGCTGTAATCGGGCCCGGTCTTCCCTGACGGTAGTCCTGCGACGTCGCGGTAGTTGGCAACAGACCCAGGGTGGGACGGCGACCATGAGGCACCGGTCGGCTGAGCATCTCCGCCGTAGACACGGTAGATCTTCTGACCTTCGAAGGGCGTCGGGAGCTCGTCGCCGAGCTTGTTCACCGCTGTCGGCAGATGCACCTTGTTGAGCACCCCGCCGGTGGCTGCCGACGTCGCCGCCCCCTCCGCGGCGTTTCGCAGCAGGCTGCCTGGCGTGACCGGCTGCCCACTGACGACGGTGTTCGCGACGTTCTCGACTGCGCCCTCGACCGCGTTCCCGACGAAGTGCTTCCCGATCGCCGCACCGAAGCCGCCGCCGACCGCGCCGAACGCTCCGCTGACGGCGACCTGCCCCCAGTTGACCTCGCCGGTGGTGGCCTTCTGGATGATGGTGTCCGCGCCGGCGCTGATGAGCATCATGCCGACCGGGCCGCCGACGCCGGTGGCCATGAGGAGTCCACCGCCGACGACCATCGCGCCACCGGCGACGTACTCCCAGTTGTCCTTGAACCATTCTCCCGTGGCCGCTGCGGCCCGGGCCAGGGGACCCTGCTCACTGGCGGCGTAGGCCTCGAGCTCGGCGTCGGTGATCGGCGCGAGCCCGAGCGGGTCGAGCGCGTGCAGCGGGTCGTTCCCGGCGAACGAGTACGGGTTGCCACCCCACGCGGCTCCGGCGGGCGGAGCGAGCGGGTCGACGGAGAGGAACCCGCGCGTGGTCGGGTCGTAGGCGCGGGCGCCCATCCACTCCAGGCCGGCGACCTGCAGCGTGCCGTCGGCACCCAGACCGAGGGCTGCGGGCAGGGACGCGCCTCCGACGTCGGCGAGGACCTGCCACGGGTCCGCTTCCGATGCGGCACGAGCGCTGCGCCAACCGGCGGTCGTCCAGGCGTCACCGACTCCGGTGATGCCACCGGGAGCACGGAGGACCGGAGCGTCGCCGACAGCGAGGAGCGTCGGCGTGGCCGCCGCGGTGTCCCAGGCGATCGGGACACCGTCGACATCGGCGAGTTCGCCGAGGGCATCGACCGTCAGGTTGGTCGACGCTGAGCCATCCGGACCCTGTGTCCGGGTGCCCGTGAGCCACCCGCGGGCGTCCCAGAGTGAGTCGGTGGTGCTGCCGTCGCTCCGGAGTTCGCGCGTGCGCTGGCCGCGCCCGTCGTACTCGTAGGTGACGGACTCGTCACCGTCCTCGACCCGGAGGAGTTGACCTGCCGCGTCGTGGTGGAACCGGCGGACTCGATCATCGGTGCGTTCCTCGACGAGCCGTCCGGCTGCGTCGTAGACCCAGTCGGACCGGTGGTCAGAACCCATAGCTGACACGAGTTCGGCGGAGACCAGCTGTGCCCCGTCGTCGTGGCCGTACCTGGTCCGTCCGGCGGGGCCGTCCACCGACAGGATCCGCCCGTCGGGGTCCCGCTCGATGCGGGTCACGTCGGACCCGTCGGCGTCGGTCGTCGTGTGCTCGACGAGCTGGCCGTCCGCGTAGCGCCAGGACTGCAGCTGGTCACCGGCCCGGAGGCCCGTCAGGCGTCCGGCAGGGTCGTGGTCGTACCGGACCTCGCCGAAGGCGGTGTGCTCGACACGGCTGACACGACCCACGGCATCGCGGTCGTACCGGGTGACCGTGCCGTCGGGGGAGTACACGGCGGTGCGGAGGCCGTCGGCGTCGTGGCTCCACCGGGTCTCACGGGAGCCGGTGCTGCGACGGACGAGCTGTCCGAGCCGGCTGTAATCCAGCGTGTGGTCCACCGGATCCCCGCCACGGGTGTGGTCGGTGATCGTGACGGTCCGGGAGCGCGGGTCGCGGTCGATGCGGGCGAGCAGTGCGTCGTCGGCGTACTGGGCGACCTCGAGCCCGGCGGCGTCGTGCTCCCATCGCAGGGTCCTGCCGTCGGGGTCGGTCTGGGTCAGCTGGCGGCCGGCCGCGTCGTAGGTCGCGGTGGTCGTTCGTCCCAGCGGGTCGGTCGACGTCGCCACCTTGTCGAGCTGCGTGTACGTCCGGACCGTCACACCGCCGAGTGGGTCGGTGGTGCGGACGAGGCGCCCGCGTTCGTCGTACTCGTAGCGGGTCACCCCACCGAGTCCGTTCACCGCGGCGGTCAACTGGCCGGCGGCGTCGTACCGGAACGACCGCTGCCCGAACCGGGAGTCACGTGCCGAGACGACCCGACCGACCCGGTCGTACCGGTACTCCGCGGTGCCGACGCCCGGCACCTGGGAGCGCACGACACGGCCGACGGCGTCGTACTCGGTCCGCGCGACCGTCCCGTCGGGCATCGTCCGCGCCGTGATCCGCGAATCGGCGTCGTACGTCAGCGTGGTGCGGGCGCCGGCCGGGTCGACGGCGGCGACGGGACGACCACAGCGGTCGTACTCGTAGCGGCTCGTCCGCCCGGCGGGCGTGGTCACCGTGACGACCCGACCGGCCCGGTCGCGCTCGATGACCGTGAGACCACCGTCGGCGTCGACGAGCTCCACCGGGCGTCCTGCGGCGTCGTAGGTGGTCAGCTCCGCGGAGGAGTCCGCGTGTTCGACCGACAGCGGCCGACCGAGTTCGTCCGTGCGGACGGTGACGTCCTCGAACGCGTTCCGCACGACCGCGATGCCGTCGACACGTGCGCGCTCGGTCTCGGTCCGGACGCCGGTCGGGTCGACGGTCGCGCTGACCTGCCCGGTTGCGTCGTACTCGCGGGCCCAGCTGCCGCCGGCCGGGTCGACCACGGTGCCGAGACGCGAGAGCGCGTCGTGGACGAAGCGCCACTCGGCCCCGTCCGGCAGGGTCGCCGTCGTCACGTTGCCGAGCGCGTCGAAGTCCTTCGTGACGACCCGACCGAGCGGGTCCGTCGTCGCGACGACCTGGCCGTGCGGTCCGTAGCTCAGCTCGGTCCGTGCACCGGTGGGGTCGACCGTCGCGGTGACCCGGCCGCCCGGACCGTGTTCGTACCGCCACACGCCGCCGTCGGGCTCCTCACGCGAGGTCAACAGTCCGGAGGCGTCGTACCGGTAGCGCGTGCGGTGGCCGAGGGGCGTCCGGGCTTCGACGACACGACCGGCGTCGTCGCGCTCGAGTCGTGCGACCGCGCCGTCGGCGTTCTCGATGCCGACGACGTCGCCGAACCGGTCGTGGTGGAAGGTGACGGTCACCCCGGTCGGGTCGGTGCACCGGACGAGCACACCGCCGCGCCACTCGAGCTCGGTCCGACCGCCGACGGGGTCGACGACGACCGACGGGTTGCGGTCCGCTGCGTCGGCGTACTCGTACTCGACGACGCCACCGGCCGCCGTGACGATCGTCGTGACGCGGTCCTGCTCGTCGTGGCCGTACGTCAGGTCGGCGCCCTCCGGCGTCACGGTGCGGACGCGTCGGCCACGGTCGTCGTACCCGTGGACGGTCGTCTGGCCGTCGCGCTCCGTGACCGAGACCAGGTTGCCGTGCGGGTCGTACGACATCGACTGACGGCGGCCGTCGGCGTCGACGATCCCGACGACGCGGCCCTTCCGGTCCGAGATCCAGGTGTTCGTGGCGGTTCCGTCGGTGTCCGACACCGAGGTCACCCGGCCCTGCAGGTACGCGAACCGGACGGTGCGTCCGAACGGGGTGCGCTGCTCGACCACACGGCCCTGCGCGTCGTACACGTTGACGCACTCGACGACGCCGGAGGCCGCGGTTACCTGGTCGACCAGGCCCGCGTCGTCCCACCGGTAGCGTCGCGTGCCGACCGCGTCCTGCGCGGCGACGAGGCGGCGGGCGTCGTCGTACCGGTACTCGACACGGCGGCCGTCCGACGCCGAGACGGAGGCGACGCGGTCGTCCTGGTACTCGACGTGGACCGCGCGGCCGAGTTCGTGCTCGAGCCGGGTGATCCGGTCGTCGGCGTCCCGGACGACCGAGACGCCGGTGCCCGGCCCCCGGTCGGTGCCGAGCCAGAGCCCGGCGGGCGTGAACGTCCATCGACCGCCGGCGTTGTCGGCGACGACGAGCACGGCGTCCTCACGGCGGAGCCAGAGGTCCTCGCCGACCCCGCGTCCCCAGCCGTCGCCGTCCCGGGGGAAGTCGACCTGGCGTCCGTCGTCGAGCACGATCGACGCGACCTCGTCGCCGAGCTCCAACCGGACGTCGAGCACCGACGACCAGCCGATGCCGAACCACCCGACCCGGGTGTCGAGCGAGTTGTACATCCGCGAGAAGTGCAGCGCTGCCCCGGCCCCACCGAAGCGCAGGTCCGTCTCCGGCTCGAGGAAGTTGCCCGTCGCGGTGTTCACCGGGTCGTCGGCGAAGCCGTTCGTCGGCGGGGTGCCCATCGCCGAGAACGGGCCGATGGTGAGGTCGTCGCGGGTGGCGTCGATGCCGGCCGCCGCCAGGGCTGCCGAGATCGAGGCGTCCGACAGGGTGGCGGGTCCGGTGCCACCGCCTGCGGCCTCGAACTGCGCCGCGACGGTCCCTGCCCAGGCCGCGTCCTGCCCGTTCGCGGTCAGCCAGTCGTTGACGGCGGTCACGAGCGACTGCGCGTTCAGCGTGCCCCAGCACGGGTTGCAGCCGGACTCGTAGTCGGTCAGCGCGTTGCGGAAGGTCGAGACCGCACCAGCGAGTGACTCGTCACACGACCGGATGCCGGACTGGAACGACCGGAGGTCTGCGGGCACCGCAGACGACGTGCCGCCGCCTCCGCCACCCCCACCGGCCGGGATGGTCCGGCCGCTCACCGTCACGGCGTCGGCCTGGCGGTGCGGCTCGGGCTCCGGCTCCGGTGGCTTCGGGTCGTCGTCGGCGCCGAACCACGTCCCGACCTCGTGGGTCGCGGCGACGAACAAGTTGTCCTCGCGCTCCTTCTTGCGCGCCGCCCAGGCCTTCGCCTTCGCCCGCCGGTCGTCCTCCTGCTTCGCGGCCTCACGCAGCTGCTCGACGAAGCCGGACAGACTCTGCAGCGCGTCGACGAGCTCGGACGCCCCGCGTGAGGCGACATCGGCGTTGTCCGCGAAGACCTGGGAGAAGTACCCCCGGAACTCCCGGCTCGCGGTCGTGACGTACGACGCCCGTGACCCCTTCTGGCCGCTGATCGCGCTCGCGAGCCCCGTCGCAGCGGACTTCAGTCCGTCGGCGTCTCCGTATGAGTACCCCGTCGGGTCGTTGCCGTGGATCTTCCCCATGTCGTCCCGTTCCCCTCGTCGGTTGACGGGCCCATCCTGCCACGTGTACCGCTCGTTCCGCCGGGACGTTCTGCGGGCAGATGGGTGAATGACGGACGGGAGGCGCGGCACCAGCTGGCACCGCGCCTCCCTCGCAGGCTCGGTCGGCGCGGCCCGCGTGACGCTGGCGCGTCACCGCTGAGCGGGCCGTGCCCGTCCGGAACGAGGCGGCTACGCGACCGCCGCCGTGACCTGCCGCTGCACCCGGCCGAGCATGCCGACCATGCCGCGGATCCGCAGCGGGCTGACCGCCTCGGACAGCCCGATCGTGAGCGGGTAGTCGGCCGGCACGGCGAGCACCTGCTGGGCGGTGAGGCCGGAGAGCCCCTGCGCCAGGATCGAGGCGAACCCGCGGGTGGTGGGGGACTCGCGCGGCGCCGTGGCGTGCATCCGGACGACGTCGGGTGCGTCGCCGTCCGCGCCGACCGTGACGGTGATGAAGACCGGGGACTGGCACTCCTCGACACGTTCGAGTTCGTCCTCGTGTCCCTGCACGCGCGGCGGGAGGGCCGGCAGCTCGTCGGAGAACTCGAGCAGGAGCTGCAGGCGGTCGTTCAACGAGAGCGCGAGGAAGTTGTCGCGGATCTCGGCGAGGGGCTGGGGGAGTGCTGCGTCCGTCATCGAGCAGGCAGCGTACCCGGCTCGGATCCCACCGCGATCGGGACGCGGACGGCGCTGCCCCACTCGGTCCAGGATCCGTCGTAGTTCCGCACGTTGTCGTAGCCGAGCAGGTGCTGCAGGACGAACCAGGTGTGGCTGGATCGCTCACCGATGCGGCAGTAGGCGATGACCTCGTCGGCGTCGCCGATGCCGGCGCCGTCGCGGTAGACGGCGTCGAGCTCGTCCCGCGACTTGAACGTGCCGTCCGCGGCGGCGGCGGTCGCCCACGGGATGTTCACGGCGGTGGGGATGTGGCCGCCGCGGAGGGCGCCCTCCTCCGGGTAGTCCGGCGCGGTGGTCCGGTCACCGGAGTACTCCGGGGCACTGCGGACGTCGATGAGGGGCTTGCCGAGGTGGGCGAGGACGTCGTCCTTGAAGGCGCGGACCGGCTCGTCGTGGCGCTCCACGACGGGGTACTCGACCGGCTCGACGGTCGTCCGGTCGGTGGTCATCGCGCGGCCCTCGGCGATCCACTTCGCCCGGCCGCCGTCGAGCAGGCGGACGTCCTCGTGCCCGAAGAGCGTGAAGACCCAGAGGGCGTAGGCCGCCCACCAGTTGTTCTTGTCGCCGTGGATGACGACGGTGGTGTCACGGCCGATGCCCTTGCCGCCGACGAGTCGGGCGAAGGCCTCGCCGTCGATGTAGTCGCGCTGCACCGGGTCGTTGAGGTCGGTGTGCCAGTCGATCTTCACCGAGCCCGGGATGTGCCCGGTCTCGTAGAGCAGGACGTCCTCGTCGGACTCCACCACGACGAGCTCCGGCGATCCGGCTCCGGCGTCGAGTTGCTCCTGCAGCCACTCGGTGGACACCAGGCGCTCGGGGTGCGCGTAGGAGCGGAACTTCTCGGACGGGTCGACCGGTGCGGTCATCGGGGGTACCTCCTGGGGATCGGTGGCGCGCGGACTACGATCGGTCCTTGCGCGTCGACGGCAACGGTACGCGGACGGGCCGAGTCCCCGCCGCACCGTGACACTCCACGACGGAGACGACACGCACGACGTACACGACACGCACGCTCCGCACCGGAAGGCCGTCTTGCCCGAACTCGCTCCCGTCGCCCACCTCGTGGACCGCGACCCGCAGGTGACCCCGCAGCAGATGGCCGACTCCCTGGTGCCGCCGCCGCAGTTCACCACCGCGTCGTTCGCCTCGTACCGCCCCGACCCGGAGTACGCGTCGCAGGCCGAGGTCCGCGACGCGGTCGAAGCGTTCGTCGCCACACGGCCGGAGCCCGCCAAGCGCGGCCTGTTCGGCCGGAAGCGCAAGGAGCCCGAGACCCCGGCGCGATCGGGCGTGTACCTGGACGGCGGGTTCGGCGTCGGCAAGACCCACCTGCTCGCCGCCGCCTACCACGCCGCGTCCGGCCGGAAGACGTTCGGCACCTTCATCGAGTACACCGCCCTCGTCGGCGCACTCGGCTTCCAGGGCACCGTCGACCTGCTCCGCGGCACCTCGCTGGTCTGCATCGACGAGTTCGAGCTCGACGACCCGGGCGACACGATGGTGATGACGCGGCTCATCAAGGAGCTGTCCGAGACCGGTACCCGCTTCGCCGCGACGTCGAACACCCCGCCGGGAGCGCTCGGCGAGGGCCGGTTCGCGGCGCAGGACTTCCTGCGGGAGATCCAGGCGATGTCGGACCGGTTCGACACGATGCGGATCGACGGCCTCGACTTCCGTCGCCGTGCCGTCGACGAGTCCGCCTCGGTGGTCGACGACGTCCCGTCCGTCCTGGCGACCCTGTCCTCGGTGAGGACGTCCCGGTCGGGAGGCCCGGCCCGCGTCACGCAGGACGACTTCCGCTCCGTCGTGGCCCACCTGGCGTCGGTGCACCCGTCGAAGTACGTCGCGCTGGTCGACGGCCTCGACGCCGTCGGACTGACCGACGTGCAGGCGTTCACCGACCAGACCGACGCGCTCCGCTGGGTGGCGCTCGTCGACCGGCTCTACGACGCGCAGGTGCGGATCGTCGCCTCCGGCATCCCGCTCGACACCGTCTACCCCGAGGTGATGCTCGAGGGCGGGTACCGCAAGAAGTACCTCCGCGCGGCCAGCCGTGTCGTGGCGCTGACGCGCGCGGAGACCGACGCCAGCGCGGAGACCGAGCCCCGGGCCTCCTGACCGTCCTCGCACGTCGCTCGGGGCACCTGCACACCGCGCTGACCGGTCCACGAAACACAGCGTTCACAGAACGCGCCGTGACGTTACCTCCGCGAAACAGACCGAGCGCTCCGGTGAAACACGTCGTCGCCAGACTCGGTCGCACCCGAGGCGGACGAGAGCCGCACAGCGACGAGAGGTGCACACATGCTTGATCAGGGCAACACGACGTTCGTGTTGGTCATGGCGGCCCTGGTGTTGTTCATGACACCCGGCCTGGCCTTCTTCTACGGCGGACTGGTGAAGGCGAAGTCCGTCATCAGCATGATGATGATGTCGTTCGGAGCGATCGCCCTGGTGAGCGTCCTCTGGGTGCTCTACGGCTACGCGATTGCCTTCGCGAACCCCGGCGACCACACGGCGATCTCCGGCGTCGTCGGCTTCTTCAGCATCGACTGGAACCAGCTCGGCCTCGGCCAGGCGTTCGAGGAGGCCACGGCCTCGAAGATCGACGCGTCCTACCCGTCGATGGCCTTCGTCGGCTTCCAGGCGACGTTCGCGATCATCACCGTCGCCCTCATCTCCGGCGCGATCGCCGACCGCGCCAAGTTCGGCGCGTGGATGGTCTTCGCCGGCGTCTGGGTCACCGTCGTGTACTTCCCGGTCGCCTCCTGGGTGTTCAACCTGACCTCCGGCTGGGCCGCCACGTGGGGCGTCATCGACTTCGCCGGTGGCACCGCGGTGCACATCAACGCGGGTGCCGCGGGCCTCGCCCTGGCGCTGGTGCTCGGCAAGCGTGTCGGCTTCGCCAAGGGTGCGCACAAGCCGCACAACCCGCCCTTCGTCCTGCTCGGTGCCGCCATCCTCTGGTTCGGCTGGTTCGGCTTCAACGCCGGCTCCGAGGGTGCCGCTGACGGCATCGCCTCGATCGCCTGGGTGAACACGCTCGCCGCCCCGGCCGCCGCGATCCTCGGCTGGCTGCTCGTCGAGAAGCTCAAGGACGGCAAGGCCACCTCCGTCGGCGCCGCCTCGGGTGCCGTCACCGGTCTCGTCGCGATCACCCCGGCCTGCGCCAACCTGACGCCCGGATGGGGCCTGGTGCTCGGCTTCCTCGCCGGCATCGTCTGCTGCTTCGCGATCGACTGGAAGTACCGCCTGGGCTTCGACGACTCGCTCGACGTGGTCGGCGTGCACCTGGTCGGCGGCATCTTCGGCACGCTGTTCCTCGGCTTCTTCGCCAACGACACCGGCCTGATCTACTCGGGCTCGTTCGAGCAGCTCGGCAAGCAGGCCGCGGCCGCCGCAGCCGTCGGTGTCTACTCCTTCGTCCTGGCCTTCGTCATCGGCTTCATCATCGAGAAGACGATCGGCTTCCGCGTCAAGACCGAGGACGAGGTCGCCGGCATCGACACCGCGGTCCACGGCGAAGAGGGCTACGTCCTCTACGACGAGGAGGACAAGAGCCCGGTCGGCGTCCGCTGACACGCTCGCTCCACACGACGACGGCCCCCGCTCACTCGAGCGGGGGCCGTCGTCGTGCGTGCGCCCGCGAAACGCAACGTGGGCGACGCCGCGCAACGGAGTACCGCTGCGCGATGCCGCCGCGGTTGCGTTTCGCGGGGCCGGACGGGACGAGGTCAGTCCGTGTCGGCGCCACGCTCGCGCGAGCCGCCCGGTGCTGCCTGGTCGTCGGTCTGGGTGCCGGCGGAGGTGTCGCCGAGGTCGTCGCCACCGCCGACGAGGGCATCGCCACCACGAGCGTCGTTCCCCAGGGCGGCCAGAGCGGACTGCTCCTGGTCCCCACGGTCCTCCAGATCGAGGCCGGAGCGGTCGTCGTCTGCGCGCTCCTCGACGTGGGTGCTGCCGCCTGCGGTGTCCCCGGTGGTCGCAGCCTCGTGCTGCATCGCCTCACCGAGCTCGGTGTTGCCGCCGTCGCCGCCGTGGTCGTTGGGCATCGAGGTGGTCATCGTGCGTGTCCCTTCGTCGGTGGTTCCGTCGAGCCATCCGTAGCCCCGGCCGGCTGGACCCGCACCCGAGCCGTCCGGGAAACGCAACGTGGGCGGCGCCGCGCAACGGAACACCGTTGCGTGACACCGCCCACGTTGCGTCTTGCGGGAGGTCAGGTCACCAGGCGTAGTCCTCGGGGGACGTCTTGTGTCCCGGGAAGAGCTCGTCGAGGCGGTCGAGCGCCGACTGGTCCAGGCGCACGTCGACGGCACGGACCGCGGACTCCCACTGCTCCATCGTGCGGGGGCCGGTGATCGGCGCGGTGACGCCCGGCTGGTGCAGCAGCCACGCGAGCGCGACCTCGCCCGGCGTGTGTCCGAGCTCCTTCGCGAACGACTCGTACGCGGTCAGCTGGTCACGGTGCGCGTCGACGTACTCGGCGCTGCGGCCGGACAGGCGGCGGGACCCGTTCTCGGTCTTCTCGATGACACCACCGAGCAGACCGCCCTGCAACGGCGACCACGGGATGACGCCGAGGCCGTAGTGCTGCGCGGCCGGCAGGACCTCGCGCTCGATGTCCCGGACGACCAGGTTGTAGATCGACTGCTCGCTGACGAGCCCGAGGAAGTTCCGGTGCTTCGCGGCCTCCTGCGCCTGGGCGATGTGCCACCCGGCGAAGTTCGACGAGCCGACGTAGAGGATCTTCCCCTGGCCGACCGCGATCTCCATCGCCTGCCAGATCTCGTCCCAGGGCGTGTCCCGGTCGACGTGGTGCATCTGGTACAGGTCGATGTGGTCGGTCTGCAGGCGTCGGAGCGAGGCGTCGATCGACTGGCGGATGTTGTACGCGCTGAGCTTCTCGCCGTTCGGCCAGCCGGTCATGTCGCCGTAGACCTTCGTGGCGAGGATCGTCTTCTCGCGGCGTCCGCCGCCCCGGGCGAACCACCGTCCGATGATCTCCTCGGTGGCGCCCTTGCCCACCGAGCCGCCGTACGCGTTGGCGGTGTCGAAGAAGTTGACGCCGAGTTCGTGGGCCCGGTCCATGATCGCGTGCGAGTCGTCCTCGCTGGTCTCCGGTCCGAAGTTCATCGTGCCGAGCACTGCCCGTGACACCGACAGCCCTGTCCGTCCGAGGTGTGTGTAGTCCATGGTCCAGGTCTACGCCCCTGCCTCGATGCCCTGCCAGGCACTGGGAGTACCGGTGAGGAGCCGGACCAGCACGCGACGAAGGAGCGATCATGCCCGCCGACGACGACCTCCCCAGCACCCTGCAGCGGTCCCCGGAGCACGCGCAGGAGATCTACCGCGCCGCCCGGGAGTCCGCCGAGGCCGAGTACGGCGACGGGCAGCGCGCCGGCCGCACGGCCTGGGCCGCGGTGAAGCACGAGTACGAGAAGGTCGGCGACCACTGGGAGGAGAAGGACTCCTCCGGCCCGTCGGACTCCGGCGCAGCAGGGTCCCGCGGCTCCGGCACGACCGAGGAGGGCGTCGACGCGAACGCCTCGAAGGCGCACCTGCTCGACGTCGCGAAGCGTCTGGACGTCAGCGGCCGTTCCGGCATGACGAAGGACGAGCTCGTGGACGCGATCAAGAAGGCGAACCGTCGCGCGACGGCGAAGGCCCGGGAGTGAGCATGCCGTGCCGGGCATGCCGCGCTGGACGACAGGCGTAGCGTGCCGGGTGTGAACATCCCAGCACTCCGAGGCAGCCGGATCATCGGGTTCGGCCACCACCAGCCCGACCGGATCCTCACCAACGACGAACTGTCGACCATGGTCGACACGAACGACGAGTGGATCACCACCCGCACCGGCATCAAGACGCGGCACATCGCCGGGCCCGACGACAGCGTCACGTCGATGGCGACCGAGGCCGCGCGCAACGCCCTGGCGGACGCCGGCGTCGCGCCGACCGACGTGGACCTGGTGGTGGTGGCATCGACCACCCACCGGGACCGCTCGCCGTACACGGCCGGCCGGGTCGCGGCGGCACTCGGCATGTCGAACGGTCCCGCGCCGATCGACATCAACACCGCGTGCAGCGGCTTCGAGTACGCCATGGCGACGGCCGACCAGGCGATCCGCACAGGTGCCGCCGACACCGCACTCGTGATCGGCTCCGAGACGCTCTCCCGGATCGCCGACTGGACCGACCGTTCGACCTGTGTCCTGGTCGGTGACGGCGCGGGCGCAGCGGTCCTGGGCGTGTCCGACGAGCCGCAGATCAGCTCCGTGTCGTGGGGCAGCGTGCCGCACCTGCAGGACGCCGTCCGCGTCACGCACGACCCCGAGGTCTTCCAGCAGGAGGGCCGCTCGATCTACCGGTGGGCGATCACCGAGGCCGAGGGGCACGCCCGCGCCGTCGTCGAGCGCGCCGGCCTGACGCTCGACGACATCGGGGTGTTCGCGTTCCACCAGGCGAACCTGCGGATCATCGAGCCGCTCGTCACCGCGCTCGGCGGCGAGGGCAAGTACGTCGTCCGCGACGTCGTCGAGTCCGGCAACACCTCGGCCGCGAGCGTCCCGCTCGGGCTGTCGAAGGCCTGGCACCGCGGGGAGCTCCCCGAGGGCGTCCCGGCACTGCTGTTCGGCTTCGGCGGCGGGTTCGCGCACGCCGGTCAGGTCGTCATGACGCCGATCCGGCGCTGACGCTTCGCCGGTCGCGACCGCACGACGGACGGGAGGCCCGCCACCAGCTGGTGGCGGGCCTCCCGTCCGTCATCGGCAGGGTCTGCGTCAGTGGCCGCGTCCGCGGTCCAGGGCACGCTGCTGCCGCTTGCTCAGCGACTTCGTGTCCTTCGGTTCGCCGCCGGCCTGCTGGGGCAGCACGACCGTGAAGTGCGCGGGCGGCGGACCGAAGGCGCTCCGGGAGGACTGCACGACCTTGCGGCCGAGCGCGTGGTTGCCGAGCCCCCCGACGACCGCGCCGATGCCGAACGGGATCGCGCGGCCGAGGATCGACGTGCCCTGACGGGTCAGGAACCGCTTCACGAACGACGCGCGGAGCCGGCCGCCGATGCCGCTGACGGCCTGCTTCGGCAGGGACGACGTGACGAGCTCACCCCAGAAGGCGGTCCGACCCTGCCCGCCGCCGGCCTGCCCGGCGAGCTGCTTGACGAGCTGCGAGCCGGGCGCGCCGAGCATCATCGCCATGACCAGGGCGCGGGCCCGCTCGGGGTCCTCGACGGTGATGCCGTGCACCTCGGTGACGGACTGGGCGAAGAGCGCGCTGGCCTCGAGGAACCCGACGGTCTCGGCGCCGCTCAGCCCGAGGCTCGCGATCATGCCGACGCCCGGGATGACCGCGCTGGCACCGACCGCGGCCCCGCCGGACGTGACCGCGGTCAGGTACTGGCGCTCCAGGATCTCGATGACCTGCGCGGGGGACGCGTCCGGGTGCCGGCGACGGACGCGGGCGACGTGCGCGACGACGGCCGGACGCTGGACCGAGATGGCCCGGTCGAGCCAGCCGTTCCATGCGGGGGCGTCGGGCTGCAGGCGCCCGGCGTCGGGGGAGGGAGCGGACTGGACGGGTGCTGCGGGCGTCGGCACGAGCGCGTCGTGGTCACGGGGGGTGCTGGACATGTCGGCGACGCTACGCCGGGGGTGCCCGGGGACGCTGGGCGTCAGTGGCGCGCGAGCTCCGCGCGGAGCGGCAGGTCCTGGTCCTCGAGGATGAACTGCGCGCCGACACCGGTGCGGGCGTTCACGACGACGGGTGCCAGGAGGTTCACCGTCGTGCCCGACGCGTCGGGGTTCGCGACGACCAGCAGCATCGCCTCCTCGGCGCGGGTCAGCTCGATGACGTCGGCCTGCTCGTCGGACAGACGCGGCGCGTAGTCGGGCAGGTGCACCGCGGCGTCGAGCAGGTAGAGCCGCGGGGCGTCCACTCCGGAGGCTGTGGTGCCGAGGCCGACCAGGGCGAACAGGCCCTCGGCACCGTCGACCAGGTCGAGCGTGAACGCGCGCAGCGGCTCGAGGCCGAACGGTGCGACGGGGAAGGTCAGGTCGATGCTCATCGGAGGTAGTCCATCAGGGTCGGCTGCAGGACCTTCGCGGTGACGGCGAGGGCTGCCTGGTAGTTGGTGCTCTGGACCTGCAGGTCCAGGACGGCCTGGGCGAGGGCCTTGTCCTCGACACCGGACCGGCGTCCCTCCAGCGTGGTGGACAGGGTCTTCAGCGAGTCCTGCGCGGACAGCGCGGCCGAGTGCCGGACACCGACGTCGGCCTGGGCGCCGCGGACGGCGAGCTGGGCGGCATCGATCTGGTTGAGTCGTGGGTTCACGTTCGTGCCTGCCTGAAGGTCGGCGACGATGCCGTCGAGGAGTGCGAAGACCGACGAGCTGCCGGTCCCGAAGACGGCGCTGCCGTCGGTGTCGACGCGGACCTGCTCGCCGGTGCCGATGGTGCGGGTGACGCTCGAGCTCGAGCTGCCGGCCCACGTGGTGTCGTCGGCGTACGCGGAGCCGGCGGGCGAGGACCCCGCGAAGACCGAGCGGGTGCCGTACTTCGTGTTCGCCGTGCTGAGCAGGTCGGCCTTCAGCCCCTGCAACTCCTTCACGAAGGCATCGCGGGCGGTGGGGTTCATGGTGCCGTCGCTCGCGGCCTGCACGGTGAGGTCGCGGACCTTGCCGAGGACGTCGCCGACGTCCGCGAGGGCGGAGTCGGTCGTGGCGAGCCAACCGGCGGCGTCGTCCGCGTTCCGGGCGTGCTGGGCGGCCTGCGCCTGCTCCTTGCGCACCTGCATCGCGGTGGCCGTGCCGGCCGGGTCGTCGGAGGGCTTCCGGATCGCCTTGAGCGTGGTCGCCTGGTCGGTCAGGTCGGCGACCTTCGCGGCACCGGCCTGCAGCCGAGCCTGCGCGGCCGCCATGGTCATGTGGGTGGTCACACGGGTGATCACGGTCAGCTCCTCCCGACGAGGCCGAGGCGGTTGATGATGGTGTCGAGCATCTCGTCGACGGCGGTGAGGACCCGCGCCGCACCCTGGTAGGCGTGCTGGTAGGCGAGCAGGGAGACGTTCTCCTCGTCCATGTCGACGCCGGCGCTGGACTGCTGTTGCGTCCGCGCGTTGGTCAGGGCGAGTCCGGTGAGCGTCGATTCCGACGCGGCCGTCCGGGAGGCGCTGCCCACCCCCGTCACGAACGTCGCCCAGGTCGTGTCAGGGGCTCCGGCGCCGGAGCCGATGCCCGCGATCGCGGTGAGCACCGAGGCGTCGAACTGGCCAGAGGCGCTCCGCGTCGCGAGGCCGGAGCCGTCGGTGGGGACGACGGACAGCCCCCGTGCGGCGGGGACCCCGGCGGCGAGGGCGAAGAACGCGGTGCCCTTCGCACCCGAGGGGGTCGTGCCGGTGGCGTGCAGGGCGTTGACCTTCGTGGCGAGGTCGGTGGCGACGCGGTCGTACGCGGCGGAGGCTTCGGCGAGGGCGCCGCCGGTGTGGGCGTCGTTCGCCGGTGCGAGCAGCGACAGGCCGCCGGCGATCGAGCCACCGTCGAGGGCGACCGGGCCGACCGAGCCGCCGACCCAGCGGAGGGACGGGGCCGACGGCTGCCCGGTGCTCGTCGTCGTGTTCATGGCGTCGAGGGTGGGCGGGCCCTCGAGCGTGACACTGCGCGCGGTGGTGCCCTGCACGAGCGGGTTGCCGCCGATCACGACGTCGACCGTGCCGTCGCCGTTGTCGCGGACGGCCGCGCCGGTCAGGGTCGCGATCTCCTCGGTGAGCTGGTCGCGCTGGTCGAGGAGCTCGTTCGCCGTGCCGCCCGATGCCAGCGCGGTGCGGATCGCGCCGTTGAGGTCGGCGACCTGCTTCGCGGCGTCGTTGAGCTGGCCGACCTGCGTGGCGAGGGTCGAGCGGGTCGCGGACCACTGGGCGTCGATCGCGGACGAGCCGGCGGACAGGGCGGTGGCGACGGTCTTCGCCGCGCCGATCAGTGCGCTGGCCGAGCCGGGGTCGTCGATGTGCGTGGCGAGGTCGCTCCAGGCGGACCAGAGCCCGTCGAGCTTCGCGGAGAGGCCGTCGGCGCCGGGCTCGTGCAGACCGGTCTCGAGCTGGTCGAGCGCGGCGCTCCGGGTGTCGGCGTACGCGGCGGCGCCGGCCGAGAACCGGACACGGGTGTCCAGGGTCGAGGACGCCAGCCGGGCGATCGCGTCGACGGACACACCCTGACCTGCGAGCGCCGCGGTGCCGCGGACGAACCCGGTCTGGGCGGGAGCGCCGACCTCGGTCTGCACGATCCGCTGCCGGGTGTAGCCGGTGGTGCCGACGTTCGCCATGTTCTGGCCGGTGACGTCGAGGCCCGCGCGGGCCGCGGCGAGACCCGAGTAGGCGGTCTGCAGGGAGCCGAAGGTGCTCACCATCGCTACAGGTTCCCGTCGAAGAGTCGTGCGCCGTCGGTGGCGTTGCCGGACGACCCACTGGCGTCGTAGGTGTCGGCGTCGGTCACGGTGCCGGCGAGGGTCTCCTGCGTCGCCTGGGCGGCGACGCGCAGGAAGCGGTCGTTCTCGTCGCGCAGGGACCCGATGTGCGTGGTGAGCTCGAGCATCGCGGCGAGGTGCGACGCGAGGATCTCGCCCCAGGGGCCGGACGGTGCGGCGGCGACGACCTCACGCAGGGGAGCGTCGGAGGGCATGCCCCACTCCTCGGCGACGGCGGCGCTCTGGGCGCTGCGCTCGAGGCCGGTGGTGCGGAGCCGGTCGAGGACCTGCTCGACCTCACGGCTGGCGTGCGAGATCCAGCGGGAGCGCCCGGCGGCGAGCAGGAGCTGCTCCTCCTCGAGCTTGAACGTGAGCAGTTCGAGCAATTCGCGTTCGCGCCACAGGACGGCGGACAGGTCGTTCACGCTCATCAGCTCCCTCCGGGATCAGGCGACCGCCAGCTGCGGTCACCAGGACTTATCGACGCTGACCGCTCCGGCGTAAGCACCGGGCACGGCGTCCTCCGATCGGGGGACAAACCCGGCTGAGGTCCCCTGAACGGCGGACCGGAGTGGGGTGCCCCTCCCCCCGCATTGGGTACGGAACATGTCTCGTCCGGCGCTCAGGCAGCCGATAGGTTCGAGATCAGCACCGGGGGACAACCCCACACTCGCGTCCACGGGCGCGAGCGCACCGCAGGGACGGATCCCGGCGGTTCTTCGACGTATCCGGCGGTCCCGACGCCGGTGATCGTCATGCCCAGGGACGGGTCAGTCGACACAGGACGACCAGGGGAACACCATGGACCGGAACGAACGCAACGCGATGATCGTCGAGCACCTGCCGCTCGTCGGCTACATCGTCGCCGAGACCTGCGCTCGCGCCACGCACCTCAGCCGCGACGACCTCGGACAGGTCGGCTCCGTCGCACTGGTGCAGGCCGCCGACGCCTTCGACCCGACCCTCGGTGTGCCGTTCGGCGCGTACGCCCGCACCCGTATCACCGGTGCGATCGCCGACGACCTGCGCGCCGGCGACTGGGCCAGTCGCGGGACCCGGAAGCGCATCCGGGAGACCCTCGCCACCCAGGAGGCCCTGTCCGCCGGGCTCGGACGCCGTGTCACCCCGCAGGAGATCGCCGACGCGATGGGCGTCGACCGGCAGACCGCCGTGGACGCCCTCACCGACGCCGCGCGCACCGTCAGCCCGATCGACGAGACCGTGCACGACACCGTCGCCGCCGACCTGCCGCTGCCCGGCGAGGACCTGCTCGAAGCCGAGAAGCGCCGCTACCTGGTCGCCGCCGTGCAGGCGCTGCCCGACCGGATGCGCCTGATCGTCGAGGCCGTGTACTTCGGCGACCGCACGGTAACCGACGTCGCCGCCGAGCTGGGCATCACCCACTCCGCCGTCTCGCAGCAGCGGTCGGAGGCGATGCGCCTGCTCCGCGACGGCCTCGCCGAGCACTACGGCGACGGTGGTGCCGCCCCCGAGCCGGCGTCCCGCACCACCGCCGCCCGCCGGAGCGCCTACCTGGCCCGCGTCGCCACGAACGCCGCCGCCGGGGTCACCCGTGCGGTGCAGGACGCGACCTCGGTCGGCGTCGTCGCGGCCAGTTGACCGTCCGGCGGTCCAGCGGACGTGAACTCGTCCGACGGATCGTCTAACGCCTCCGGCCGAACGGCCGAGAGGAACACATGTCAGCCCACGGACGGGCTGACGATCGGCCCAGTTTCACGGAGGAACACATCATGGGTATGTCCATCAACACCAACCTCTCGGCACTCAACACGTACCGGAACCTCAACGCGACGCAGAACGACCTGTCGAAGTCCCTCGAGAAGCTCTCGAGCGGCCTCCGCATCAACCGTGCTGCCGACGACGCTGCCGGTCTGTCGATCTCCGAGGGACTGAAGTCCCAGGTCGGTGGCCTCACGGTCGCCGCCCGCAACGCGCAGGACGGCATCTCCGTCGTGCAGACCGCTGAAGGTGGCCTCACCGAGACCCACTCGATCCTCCAGCGCATGCGCGACCTGGCCGTCCAGGCCGGCAACGACTCGAACAACGACACGTCGCGTGCGGCGATCAAGACCGAGTCGGACCAGCTCCAGAAGGAGCTCGGCCGCATCGCGACGTCGACGAACTTCAACGGGATCAACCTGCTCGACGGGTCCCAGACCAACATGAAGTTCCAGGTCGGCGCGAACGGTGACGAGAACAGCCAGATCACGGTCGACCTGTCGGGCGCCAACGTCAAGTCGATCTCGAACGCACTCTCCGGAGGCGACCTCGACCTGACCGGCACCACCTTCGCCATCGACGACGTCGCGGACCTGACCACCGGTTCCGTGTCGTTCACCTCGACGAAGGACGGCGTCAGCACCACCGTCAAGACCGGCACGCTCAAGGACACCGCTGACGGCTCCGCCGCCAAGTTCCAGAGCGTCGACGAGTACGCGTCGGCCCTCCGTTCGGACGCCGACTTCTCGTCGCACTTCTCCGTGGCGGTCAAGAAGGACGACAACGGTGCCGGTGTCGGCATCGTGGTCACGGCACTCGACGGTGGCACCCTCGCCACCGCTGACAACGCCACCGCTGGCGACGGCCTCGGCGCCGGCGCTGCTGGCACGGCCGTGACCGGCGGGGTCAAGTTCGACACCGCGGCGAACGCCCAGGCCTCGATCAAGCTGATCGACGCGCAGATCGCTCAGGTCTCGTCGGCTCGCTCCAACCTCGGTGCGATCCAGAACCGCTTCGACCACGCCATCAACGTGACGAACGTGGCCAAGGAGAACCTCACCGCGGCGAAGTCCCGCATCACCGACGTCGACATGGCGGAGGAGATGGTCAAGTACACGCGCGACAACATCCTCAGCCAGGCCGGCACGTCGATGCTCGCGCAGGCGAACCAGAGCACGCAGGGCGTCCTGTCGCTGCTCCGCTAGTCGCACCGGTCGCCACCGCCGAGGAGCCGTTCGGGTGCTCCTCGGTGGTGGCCTCCACCCCTGCGGACTGACCTCGGCCGGTCCGCCTCCACTCCGAGCCGCCGACCACCGGGGAGCCAGCGATGTCCACCACGTCCGCGACGAGCACCTCGCTCGCGATCGACGGCCTGGTCTCCGGACTCAAGACCACCGACCTCATCAACTCGCTGATGAGCATCGAGCAGGTCCCGCAGACCCTGCTCAAGTCCAAGGTCACCACGACCAACTCGTTCATCTCGTCGCTGCAGACGATCAACGGACTCGTGCAGTCCCTGGCGACGAAGGCCTCGGCGGCCGCGAAGGCCGGTTCGCTCGACACCTTCACGGCCACGTCGAGCGCCACGAACGCCAGCGTGTCGACGGGCGCGAGCGCCACCGCGGGCTCGGTGTCCTTCACGGTCGGTCAGACCGCCGCCGCGCAGGTCGGTGTCACCGCCGCGATGTCGTCCTGGGGGGACACCGCGTCGCCGCTGACCTTCACGAAGCCGGACGGCACCAGCACGACGGTCACCCCGGCCTCGGGCTCACTCGATGACACCGTGACCGCGATCAACGGCTCCGCCGCCGGGGTCACCGCGACGAAGGTCGCTGCGGGGACCGACGCCAGCGGCACCAAGCTCTACCGGCTGCAGTTGACGAGCACCGCCACAGGTGCCGCGAACGGGTTCACCCTGCACCGGGGGACCGCGGCGGACGTGACCGCGGGGACCGCGACCGACGTGCTGGCCGAGCCCGGCGCGGCCGTCGTCACCCGGGCCGCCGACGCGTCGGTGACCCTGTGGGCCGGGACCGCGGCCGCGCAGACCGTCACCAGTGCGACGAACGCGTTCAGCGACCTGCTGCCCGGCGTCAACGTCACCGTCTCGAAGGCGTCGACGGACCCCACGACGATCACGGTCGGCCGGGACAGCACGAAGGCGCAGGGCGTGGCCTCGGGGCTCGTCGATGCGCTCAACGCCGTCACGTCGTACTACGCGTCGAACACCGGCGTCACGAGCACCACGAGTCCGACGAGCGGGACGACGAGCACCACGGCGGGGGTCCTGCTCGGCGACGCCACGACGCGCTCGGCCGTCCAGCGGCTGACCAGCGCGATGTCGACCCCGGTCAACGGGAAGTCGCCGTCGTCGATCGGCATCGTGATCTCGAAGGACGGCGACTTCGACTTCGACGCCGCCGCGTTCCAGAAGGCCCTCGCCGCCGACCCCGCCGGCACGCAGGCGGTGCTGTCCGGCGTGGCGAAGGCCGTCTCGGACGCCGCCACGGCCGCCAGCGACAAGTACACCGGTTCCATCACGACCGCGATCACGGGCAAGCAGTCCGTGGTCAAGGACCTCAACACGCAGATCGACTCCTGGACCGACCGACTGACCCTGCGCCGCGCGACCCTGCAGACGCAGTACGCCGCGCTCGAGACCAGCCTCAGCAAGCTGCAGTCGCAGTCGAGCTGGCTGGCCGGTCAGCTGTCGACGCTGTCCAGCTGAGCCGCAGGAGAACCGTCATGAACGCCTTCGACCTCAGCGGCGCCGCCGCCTTCCGGCAGGCCGCGCAGCCCCGGTCCGTCACCGACCAGCGCCGCGCCCAGTACACGAACGAGGCCGTGCTGTCGGCGACGCCCGCGCAGCTCGTCACGATGCTGTACGACCGCCTGCTGCTCGACCTACACCGCGCCGAGACCGCCCAGGTCGCCGCGGACTGGGACGCCGCCCGCGAGCAGCTCCTGCACGCGCAGGCCATCGTCGGGGAGCTGTCCTCGACGCTGAAGATCGACGTGTGGGACGGCGGCGAAGGACTGCTCGCCGTGTACAACTACGCGTCGACGTCGCTCATCACCGCGAACGTCCACCGTGACGTCCAGGCCACCCGGGACTGCATCCGGATCCTCGACCCGCTCCGTCAGGCGTGGCACGACGCCGCCGCCTCGTTGCCGGCGGCCCAGGTCGCCCCGCAGCACACCGCGGGCGGGGCGCTCGGTGTCGCCTGACAAGGACACCCACGACCGCTGGGAAGCGGCCCTCGCCGACCTCGAGGCAACCCTCGAGCGCGACGCGGCCGACGTGACCGCCGCGGCCGGTGACGGCACCCCCTGGTCCGAGCCGACCGGGCTGGGACCGATCCCACGCGACCTGGTGGGTCGTGCCTCCCGGCTGCTCGCCGCGCAGCGGGACCGGATGACGGTGGTCGAGGACGCCCGCCGCGTGACGCTCGAGCACCTCGGCGCGCTCCGCGCGGTCGACGCCACGCGCACGCCGCAGGCCTCCGTCTACCTCGACGCGAGCGCCTGACGCCACACCGGCCCCCGTTCGGGGCGACGGCTTACACGGCTCAGCGGAGCCGCCGATAGGCCTCTCTGAGCACGGATCGCTCGACCACCCGGCCACGGATCGGCCACCACCGCCACGGCGACGTCACCCCGACGACGCCCGACGAGGGGACCCATCCGTGTTCGACTCCGTGACGTCTGCCGCGCTGCAGAGCGCACTCGACGGCCTGTCGATGCGTCAGCGCGTGATCGCCGACAACATCGCGAACATCAACACCACGGACTTCCGGGCCGGCAAGGTCCAGTTCGAGGACGCGCTCGCGAAGTCGATCGTCGACGGGAACGGCCGCACCACGCCGACCGTCGCGCGGAGCCTGGAGCCGACGAACACGAACGGCAACAACGTCAACCTCGACGAGGAGACGCTGTCGAACGTCGACACGGTGCTGCGGTACCAGTTCGCGACGCAGGCGATGAACTCCGAGCTCACCAGCGTCCGTGCGGCGATGCGGACCAACTCGTGACGACCTTCGACGCGATCGGGATCGCGAGCACCGGCATGACCGTGCACCGCAAGTGGCTCGACGCGATCTCCGACAACATCGCCAACGTCAACACCGTCCGGTCCATGGACGACTCCGCGTTCCAGGCCCGCTACGTCGAGGTCCAGGAGGGCAACGGCGTCTCCGGCGCCTACGTCAAGGGCGCCGCGTTCGGCAGCGCCGCCGGCCGGGTCACCTACGACCCGGACAACCCGCTCGCGAACCCCGAGGGCTACGTCCGCATGCCGGACATCGACCTCGGTACGCAGATGGCGGACCTCATCATGGCCCAGCGCGGCTACCAGGCGAACGCCGCCGTGGTCGACCGTGCCAAGACCGCCTACGAGGCGGCACTGCAGATCGGGAAGAACTGATGCCCATCGACGCCGTGAACGGTGTGACCACCAACGCGATGACGAACGCCGTGACCAACGTCACCGGCACCAGCAGCGACCTCGGTTCGTCCGCGGTCACCGGGACCGGGGGCGACGGGTTCGCCGCCAGTCTCGGCAACGCCGTCGACGGGCTGCAGCAGCTGCAGAGCGACTCGAAGACGCTGGCCCTGAAGGCCGTCACCGGCAACCTCGACGACATCCACGACGCCACCATCGCGTCCACCCGTGCGCAGGTCACACTCGAGCTCGTCGCCGCGGTCCGCAACAAGGGCGTCGACGCGTTCAACGAGATCATGCGGATGCAGGCCTGATGCCCGCCGGCATGCAGAACGTGCTCGGCCGCCTCGGCGCGTACGTCAAGGGGTTCACCGCCGCACAGCGGACCATCGCGGTCATCGGCATCGCGGCACTCGTGCTCGGCGGCATCGCGCTCGCGTCCTGGCTCGGCAAGCCGTCGTACGCGCCGCTGTTCACCGGCCTGGCCGCTGCCGACGCGAGTTCGGTCACCGACCAGCTCACCACCGACGGCGTGCCCTTCCAGCTCACCGACGGCGGCGCGACGATCCTGGTCCCGCAGGCGAAGGTCTACACGGAGCGACTCAAGGCCGCCTCGAACGGGTTGCCGTCGTCGAACGAGGGCGGCTACTCGCTGCTCGACACCATGGGCGTGACGAGCTCCGAGTTCCAGCAGGACGTCACCTACAAGCGCGCGATCGAGGGCGAGCTCGCCAAGACGATCTCCGCGCTGGACGGCGTGCAGACCGCGAGCGTGCAGCTGGCGATCCCGAAGAAGTCGGTGTTCGTGTCCGAGGAGAAGGACCCCACCGCGTCGGTCTTCATCGCCACGAAGAACGGCTCCCAGCTCGGCACCGACCAGGTCCAGGCCATCGTGCACCTGACGAGCGCCGCCGTCGAGGGCATGCAGCCGACCGACGTGTCCGTGGTCGACCAGAAGGGCCAGACCCTGTCGGCGGTCGGCACCGGCGCGACCGGCTCCGGCACCGACCAGGCCGCCGACTACGACGCCGCGACGAGCAAGAAGGTGCAGGACCTGCTCGACACCACGCTCGGTGCCGGCAACGCCAGCGTCGTCGTCGCCGCGACCATGAGCGACAACTCCGGCACCCGCACGACCGAGTCCTACACGACGCCGACGACCGGCCCGGTGGCGCTCAACGAGTCGTCCACGAAGGAGCAGTACGGCGCCGGGGCCACCGGTGCCGGCGCCGGCGCGACGGGCGTCCTCGGTCCGGACAACATCGCCGTCCCGAACGGCACCGCCAGCTCGGGCACCGGGAACGGCGACGGCGGGTACGAGAACCAGTCCGCGACGAAGAACAACGCCGTCGACAAGACCACCGAGACGACGCAGATCCCGGCCGGTGCGATGGACCGCCAGACGATCTCGGTCGCGCTCAACTCCAAGGCGAAGTCCGTGCAGGGCGTCAACCTGCAGAGCATCAACGACCTGGTGGCGAACGCCGCCGGCGTCGACACGACCCGCGGCGACCAGGTCAAGGTCGCGATGATGGACTTCGACACCAGTGCCGCCGACGACGCCGCGAAGGCGCTCGAAGCGCAGCAGCAGGCGGACCAGCAGGAGGCGCTCTGGTCGGCGATCCGCACCGCCGGGATCGTCGTCGGGATCGTCCTGGCCCTCGTCGCCCTGATGGTGGTCCTGGCACGTCGCAGCCGCCGCCAGCAGCGCGAACAGGTCGACATCGGTGAGCTCGACGCCTTCGGTGAGGCGTTCCCGCTGCCGCTCGCCGTCGAACCGGCCGACGTCCGCACCGGTCTCGAGGCCGGGGACGCCCCGACCGTGGCGCTGCAGGCCCTGCCGCACGACGACGCCCCGACCGAGGTCCTCACCACGGACGAGATCACCGCGGAACGCCGCCGCCAGGACATCGCGGCCCTCGCCGAGCGCGACCCGAAGCGCACTGCCGAGCTCCTCCGCGGCCTGCTCGACGACCGGGCGTCGGTGTGAGCGCCGTCGTCCCCGCACCCGGCACCGACCGACCGCTGACCGGGGCGCAGAAGGTCGCGCTCATCCTCATGCAGATGGACACCGAGCGGGCCGCCGAGGTCATGAAGCAGTTCACCGAGCTGGAGGCCGAGGAGATCTCGCAGGAGATCGTCCGGATGCGCCGCGTCGACGACGAGGTCGTCGACCGCACCCTCGGCGAGTTCCACCGCCTCACCCGCACCGGCCGCACGAACCGTCGCGGCGGCAAGGAGACCGCGTTGGGCCTGCTCGAGGCGTCCTTCGGCGCCGAGCGCGCCGCCGGTGTGATGGACCGGCTGGCGTCGAACCTGGCCGGTCAGTCGTTCGAGTTCCTCGACGACGCCGAGCCCGGCCAGGTCATCGCCCTGCTCGAGGGCGAGCTGCCCCAGACCATCGCCCTCGTGCTCGCGCACCTGAAGCCCGCCCAGGCGAGCGCCGTCCTCGCCGGGTTCGACGAGCGCGTCCGCACCGACGTCGCGCAGGCGTTCGCCACGATGGGCACCGCCACGCCCGAGTCCGTCGGCATCGTCGCCGGGGTCCTGCGCTCGCGCGCCGGAGCCGTCGTCTCGCCGCGCGAGAGCGTCGAGGTCGTCGGCGGCATCGCGCCGCTGGTCGAGATCATCAACCGGTCGGACGTCGCCACCGAGAAGGCCGTGCTCGACGGTCTGGAGGCCCGTGACCCGGAACTCGCCGAGGACATCCGTTCCCGGATGCTCACCTTCGAGGACATCGTGAAGCTCGAGTCGCGCGACATCCAGCAGGTGCTCCGCGGCATCGACTCGAAGATCCTGGCCACCGCCATGAAGGGTGCGTCCACGCCGGTCGTCGAGACGATCCGCGCGAACGTCTCCGAGCGCAACCGCGAACTGCTCGACGACGAACTGCAGTCGATGGGCCCCGTCCGGGTGTCGCAGGTCGAGGAGGCCCGCGCCGAGGTCGTCCGCTCCGTCCGCGAGCTCGAGGCCCAGGGCGTCATCACGGTCCACCGCGCCGAGGAGGACGAGCTCGTTGACTGACGCCTTCGCCCCGGTCGCGTTCCCGGTGATCACCGACGCCGCCCTGGCCCGTCGCGCCGCGAGCGCGGACGTCCGCGGCCACGCTGCCGGGTACGCCGCCGGGCTCCGTGCCGCCCAGGTCGAGACCGATGCAGCCCGCGCCCGGATGGACGCCGAGCACGCCGCGCGACTGTCCGACCTCGAGGCGTTCGTCGTCGACCGGCTCGCGGTCCTCGACCGTGCCGCCGCGGCGCTCCAGGCCCGGGTCGCGCCGGTCCTCGCCGACGCCGAGCAGTCGGTCGCCAGCGCGGCCGTCGACCTGGCCGAGGCCGTCGTCGGGTACGCGGTGCGGGCCTCCCGGGCTGACGACGTGGACGGGGTGTCCGGACGTCCGGCCGCCGCCGAGGACACGCTCCGACGCGCCCTGGCCGCTGCGAGCGCGCCCGTGGTGACGGCGGTCCGGCTCAGCCCGGCGGACGCGGCGGCCGTCGCGGACCTGACGATGCCGGTCCCCGTGGTGGCGGATGCGTCCCTCCGGGACGGCGACGCCGTGGTCGACCTGCCCGACGGACTGCTCGACGCACGCATCGACGCTGCCCTCGACCGTGCTCGCGCTGCCCTCGGGGGCGTCCGGTGAGCGCTTCCGGCGTCCTCGAGCACGGGCTGCTCCGCCCGCGGGGTCTCGACGACGCGATCCGTGCTGCGCAGCCGCAGCGGGTCGGCACCGTGACGAGCGCCGTCGGCCTCGGCCTGACGATCGCCGGGCTCGACGCCCACGTCGGTGAGGTCATCACGGTCGGTGCCGAGGGTGCGGCCCAGACCGCGGTCGAGGTCGTCGCCACGGACTCGTCCGGGGTGCGCTGCATGCCCCTCGGCCGCCTGAACGGGATCACCGCCGGCACCCCTGCCCGCTCGACCGGCCGGCCCGTGCTCGTGCCGACCGGCCTCGGGCTGTTCGGCCGGGTCATCGACGGTCTCGGTCGTCCGATCGACGACCGCGGTCCGCTCGCGGCGGACGCCTGGGTCCCGCTCGACCACGACACCCCGAACGCCATGGCGCGCACCCGCATCGACACCCCGATGCAGCTCGGCGTCCGTGTGCTCGACACGCTGACCACCGTCGGCCGGGGCCAGCGCATGGGCCTCTTCGCGGGCTCCGGTGTCGGCAAGTCCTCGCTGCTGTCGATGATCGCCCGGGGGAGCGACGCTGCCGTGAACGTGATCGCCCTGGTCGGCGAACGCGGCCGCGAGGTCCGGGAGTTCCTGGAGGACGACCTGGGGCCTGCGGGGCTCGCCCGTTCGATCGTCGTCGTGTCGACGTCCGACGAACCCGCCCTGATGCGCCTGCGTGCCGCGTTCGTCGCGACCCGCATCGCGGAGTCCTTCCGCGACGCCGGCCAGGACGTCGTGCTGATGATGGACTCGCTGACCCGCGTCGCGATGGCGCAGCGGGAGATCGGCCTGTCCGTCGGCGAACCGCCGGCCACCCGGGGCTACCCGCCGTCGACGTTCTCGGTGCTCGCCGGCCTGCTCGAGCGTGCCGGCACCGACCGGGTCGGCAGCGTCACCGGGATCTACACCGTCCTGGTCGACGGGGACGACCACAACGAGCCGATCGCCGACGCCGCACGCAGCATCCTCGACGGCCACGTGGTCCTCGACCGGAAGCTCGCCGTCACCGGGCACTTCCCCTCCGTCGATGCACTCGGGTCGATCTCGCGCGTCGCCTCGAAGGTGACGACGCCCGAGCAGCGCGCCACCGCGACCGCGCTCCGGAAGGTCATGGCCGCACGGCGTTCCGCGCAGGACCTGCTCGACGTCGGTGCCTACCAGCGCGGCACGAACCCGCTGGTCGACGCCGCCGTGGACCACCAGGACGCCATCGACGCGTTCCTCCGCCAGGGCATGGCCGAGCAGGTCACCGCCGCCGGGTCGTGGGAGCGCCTCGCCGGTCTCGTCCGCACCCTCGGCAGCGGCGGGGGGCTCGTCTGATGGCCCGCCGCTTTCCGCTCGCCGGGCTCCTGCGTCTGCGGCACGCCGAACAGGACCGTGCCGCCGCGACCCTCGCGGACGCGAACGGCCGGGTCCGCGAGGCTGCCGACGCCCGGATGGCTGCCCGCCGCACCCTCGACGACGAACCGTCGACGGTCACCGACGCGGCGACGCTCAGCGCCGTCGCCTCGGCCCGTGCCGCGACCCGCGGGATGCTCGAGGAGCTCGACGCCGTCGTCCGGTCCCGCCGTGCCGACGTCGACCGTGCACAGCAGACCTACAACGCCGCACGCCGTTCGGCACTCGGGCTGGAGAAGCTCGAGGGGCAGCACACCACGCGGGTCGCGGCCGAGGACCTGCGCACCGAACAGAACGCACTCGACGAGATCGCGGCGCGTCGCCGCACCGAGGGGGGACACCGATGAGCATCGACGCCGTGCTCTCGCGGATCAGCGAGATCCGCAGCCAGATCCAGACGCTGCAGGGCGGCGCAACTGCGCCGTCCACCGCCGGGTCGGCCGCCGCTTCCTCCGCCGCTGCGTCCACCTTCGCCGACGCGCTGGCCACCGAGACCGGCGCCGGCGCGCGGTCCGGCACGACCACCGGTGCAGCCGCCACGACCGCGGCCGCCGCAGCCACCGCCGCACCCGCCACGTCCGTCGATGCCGGCCGCGGCACCCTGGCGACCGGCAGCGGTGCGACCGGCGGCGCCGTCGTCGCCGCGGCGGAGAAGTACCTCGGCGTCCCGTACGTGTTCGGCGGCGAGACGCGCGCCGGCATGGACTGCTCCGGTCTGGTGCAGACCGTCTTCAAGGACCTCGGCGTCACCATGCCGCGGGTCGTCCCGGACCAGGCGGACATGGGCGTCGCGGTGCCGTCCCTGGCGCAGGCGCAGCCGGGCGACCTCATCATCCCCAAGGGCGAGCAGCACATCGTCATCTACGTCGGCGACGGCAAGGTGCTGCACGCCCCGCGCCCGGGCAAGGACGTCCGGATCGTCGACAACTGGTACAAGGACTCCGACATCGCCACCATCCGCCGCATCGTGCCGTCCGGCCAGGAGGCTGCAGCCACCTCCGCCGCGCAGGTCGCCCGGACCGCCGGTGCGAGCAGCGCCACGAACGCCACCGACATGCAGATGGCCGCGCTGCAGTCGCTCTTCGCCGGGAGCGCCGCGTGAGCGCGCTCGTGACGGGTGCACCGCTGACGCCGGTGCCGGCCGTCGTCCGGCCGCGTGCGGCGGAGTCCCGTCCGGGCGCTGACTTCGGGGCCGCTCTGTCCGCCGTCTCCGGTGCGGGGGAGCGCGACCGCGGGCGGCAGGACCCGGCCGGGGAGCCGAGCACGAACGCCCCGACGTCGTTGTCAACGACGTCGTCGTCGGCCACGCCCGCGACCCTCACCACGCCGGTCACCGCGACGCCCGAGACCGGGCCCGTGACGCCGACGACCGGCACCGCTGCCCTGCCGATCGACGCCGCGCGGACCGGCTCCGACTCGACCGGGCAGCCCGCTGCGGGCACCCTCGCCATGGCCGTTCCGGTCGTCGCCGCCGCCGTGCTCGTCCGCGCCAGTGCGGCCAGCGCCGGTGTGGCCGGCGCCGGTGTGGCCGGGACCGACGTCGCCGGTGCCGTCGCCGACACCTCCGCGATGCCCGACACCTCCGGCGACGACGACGGCGGACCAACGACGGCGGACTCCACCGATGCCACCGGCAACGCGCCGACCGTCGCGCCGGTCCCCGGACCCGTCCTGCCGTCGGCTGCGTCGATCGTCGCCGCACCGGCGGGCGCGGCTCCTCAGATCCCGACAGCGGTGCCGTCGTCGTCCTCGTCCGCGTCCTCGTCGGCGAACGACACCTCGGCCACCGCCGCGGTCGGGGCGCCGGCAGTCGCAGCGCCGGCGCACTCCCTCGCGCCGAGCACCACCGCGGCGCCGCCCACCGCCGCCCTGTCCTCCGTCTCCACCCCGGCGCCCGCCGCGATGGCTTCACCCACGGCCGCTCCGTACCCGGTCGCCCCGACCACGGGCGCGGCTGCTCCGACCGCGACCGCGACCGCCGCTGCTGCCGGCAACCCGGCCACGGCAGCTGGCAATCCGGCCACCGCGGCCGCCGCGGACCAGGGCGGGGCGAGCCTCCCGGCCGGCCCCGGCACGGTCGACGTACCCGCCGTGCTGGCCGTCCCCTCGACCGCGGCGCCCGCGACCGTCGGGACCACCGCAGCGTCGGTCGCCCCGGCCACCGCCGCTGCCGCGCCGCAGCCGCTGGCGCAGCAGTTGGCGCGTCCACTGTTCACGCTCGCGCAGGCCGGACCCGGTGAGCACGTCCTGACCGTGCAGCTCACGCCGGAGGCCCTCGGCCCCGTCACCATCCGAGCCCACGTCACCGGACACGGCATGCACGTCGAGTTGTTCGCGGCCTCGGACGCGGGGCGCGACGCGGTGCGGCAGATCCTGCCGGACCTCCGTCGTGACTCCGGTGGTGGCACCACGCTCGACCTGTCGGCGCAGAACCACCCGGCGGACGCCGGTGCCGACGGTCGCGACCGCTCGGCCGCCGACACCGCCGGGCGTGACGGCGCCGGACGCGACGGCGCCGGCCGTGACACCGCTCGTCCCACCGGGCGGGAGGCCCGCACCGGCCCCGCCACGGCCCTCCCGTCCGCCCCGACCACCGTCCGCACCGCGGGACTCGACGTCCTCGCCTGACCGGCCACCACGACAAGGAACGAGAACCATGCCACTCGACGGGATCACCGGCTCCGTGGACACCGCCACGGCCGCCGCAGCAGTCGCCGCCAACCCCACCTCGTCGCGGTCGCAGACGATGGACTCCGAGGTCTTCATGAAGCTCCTCGTGACGCAGCTCCGCAACCAGGACCCGTCGTCGCCGATGGACACGAACCAGATGATCAGCCAGCAGACGCAGCTCGCGATGATGGAGCAGGTCACCAACCAGACCACGACGGCCAACGAGGACTTCTCGCTGCAGATGCGCATGGCCGCCGCGAACCTCGTCGGGAAGCAGGTCAGCTACACCGACGCCGCCTCCGGCGCGGCCGTCACCGGGACCGCCACCGCGGTCTCCTACGCGAAGAGCGTGCCGACCGTGACCGTGAACGGGAAGGAGGTCGATCTCGACGTGATCTCCGGTATCACCACCGCCTCCGGTTCCTGACCCCACCCACTTCCCACACTCCTCGTCCACGAAGGGACGCACCATGCTCCGCTCGCTCTACTCCGGGATCTCCGGCCTCCGCTCCCACCAGGAGATGCTCGACGTCACGGGCAACAACATCGCCAACGTGAACACCGTCGGCTTCAAGTCGTCGACCACCGTGTTCCAGGACACCCTGTCGCAGATGACCCAGGGTGCCGGCGGCCCCCAGACCGGCATCGGCGGCACGAACCCCGCACAGATCGGCCTCGGCGTGCAGGTCGCCGGCGTCTCCACCAACTTCGCCCAGGGCTCCGCACAGGCGACCGGCAAGGCCACCGACCTGATGATCTCCGGCGACGGCTTCTTCGTCACCCGCCTGGGCAACGACACCGTGTACAGCCGCGCCGGCGCGTTCGACTTCGACGCCGACGGCCGCCTGGTCAGCGCGGACGGCAAGATCGTCCAGGGCTACTCGGCCACCAACGGCGTCGTCAACGACGGCGGCCAGATGAGCGACATCACGCTGCCGCTGCAGGCCGCCGCCCCCGCCACCGCGACCAGCACCGCTGGCGTCACCGGCAACCTGCCGTCCGACACCAAGACCGGCGATGTCCTCAACCGCGACGCCACCGTCTACGACCAGTACGGCACGAAGCACACCCTGTCGCTCGCGTACACGAAGACCGACACCGGGTGGACCGTCGCCGCCTCGAACGGGCAGGGCGCCTCGGCCACCGGCACCGTCACGTTCGGCGCCGACGGCAAGATCACACGCGGTGCGACCCTGCAGGTCGGCGGCGTTTCGGTCGACATGACGCAGCTGACGGGCTTCGCCGCGCTCAACACGGCGTCGATCTCGTCGCAGAACGGGCACGAGGCCGGATCGCTGAAGAGCTACTCGATCTCGAAGGACGGCACCGTGATGGGCACGTTCTCGAACGGTGCCTCGCTCGCCGTCGGCCGCATCGCCCTCGCCACCTTCGCGAACCCGGCCGGCCTCGAGAAGACCGGCGCGTCGGGCTACCGCGCGACCGCGAACTCCGGGGCCGCCACCGTCGGCGTCCCGGGATCCGCGGGCGTCGGCTCGCTGGCTGCCGGCACGCTCGAGATGTCGAACGTGGACCTGTCGCAGGAGTTCACCAACCTGATCGTCGCGCAGCGCGGCTTCCAGGCGAACGCCCGCATCATCACCACCTCGGACGAGGTGCTGCAGGAGCTGACGAACCTGAAGCGCTGAAAATCCGGAAAACCCCCCTGTCTCCTGCTTGAGGGCTGGCAGGGGGGTTTCTGCGTGCTCATCCGGAATACTCCTGTCTCCAGCACGCTCGGCAGGCCATACTGGCCTCACCGAGCGGGACGTCACCCAGTGGCGAGAGTTGGCGTGCACAAGGGGGGTGCGTGGGATCCGAGCATCGTTCGACGTGTGCTCGGCGTCGTTCCGCATGACCTGCCACCGGTCTCCGCGCCCGTCATCACGATCGACGGGATCATAGAAAACGACGCAACAGCGTGGCTCCGCGAGGTCGACGCACGCTCCGGCCTCCGCAGGACTAAAACGGCACTTACCCGCGCCGACAGCCTCCGCGCATTCTTAAACTACGTCCTTGCGCAAAACACGTCGATCCGCGGCGCAACAAACGCGCACATCATCGGCTACATCCGCACCCGCACAACCGGACCGAGGCGAGTGTCCGGGAACACGATCGCTTCCGACCGCTCGACGATCCGCGGCTTCTACGAATGGCTGCGCGACGAGCGCGGCATACCCCTCCCGATCACACTCGACGAATTGCGGACTCCCAATGGTCCAGTCCTCTCAATGCGTGAAGGACGAGGTATTCCGAAGGCCAGTGCCGCCCAAACACCCCTCGAACCGCCGCAAATCGCCGAACTCCTCGCAGCCGCGACCACACGCAACAACGGCCAGAACTACACAGCAGCCCGCGACGCAGCCTTCATCTCACTCGGACTCGCTTGCGGCGCTCGAGCCGACACCCTCGCTCACCTTCTCACCTATGAGATTCCGGCGTCCCCTCGACCCACCCCACGCAATCGCAAGCCAACTGAAGGCGACCTCATCGAGATCCGCCTTCCTGCCGCAGTGTCGAAGACCAATCGAGAAGTAGTCCTGCCCGCCATACGACGACACCTCGACCGTGTCCGCAGATTCATCAATCCGGAAACGGGGGCACGACGACACCAACTCGACCGGTGGACGCCTCCAAAGAACCCGATCCGGGTGGCAACCGGGCCGACCGCAACGTTCCGCGGCATCGTTGACACGGACGGCAATCGGAGAAGCTTCAACACGATGACAGCAGAGGACCGACGGCGACTCGTCACAGAAACCAACGAACCAGCGATGATCTTCCTGACAGTGCATCGAGGGCGCCCGCTGAGCGAACGCTCGGCCGAGGAGATCGTCAGCACCGTATCCGCTGAAGCCGAGGACCGCGCTGAACAAGCCGGGACCGTCTTCCCCCACGTCACCACCCACGACCTCCGGGGAACCTACGCAACGCACCTCGCAGCGCTCTTCTACTTTGGAGTCCCGACCAGCGCTGGTCGAGACCTCGACGGCAAACCGCATCGCGTCAACATCCAAAGCGCTGTGAAGATGGCAGCAACCGGCCTCGGCCACATCAACGCGAGAACGACACAGCTCTACATCCAACAAGTCGGACTGATGGCCAGCCAATACTCGATCAATGCGTTCCTCGGGCGGGAACAGCAATGAGGATGGACAACGACCGCGCCTACCTCAGAGCGCGAAACACCGACCAACGCGGAGTCAACCCCAACTTCATCACAGAAGCCACGAGGACCTCGAGCGGGGATGTTCGCCTCATCGTCAGCGGGTCACGGGATCCGATCCTGATCAAGCAACTTCGCCTGAACGATGCGGGGGATCAGCTCACTGAGCATCTGCTGATGTCAATTCACTTGCATGGCGGCACGTGGACATCCTCACAGACGGTGCTAACCCTGGCAAACCGGGCCGGGAGGTTTCTGTCGATACTTTCGCGAGAGACAGGATCCATAAGTCTAAGTGATGCGACACTGGATGTATCCGTCCTCTGGAGCGCAATCAACGGCGCCGCTAAGAATCATGGCGACCGCCGGAACTTGCGCCGATGTGTGTGTGGCGCATTGGAACGGTGGCATCCGAACGGAGCAGCGCTTTCGGAAGCCCTGTTCAGCTACACGATTCCCGTCACAAAGCCAGCGGTAACCGGCTACTCGCCGGACGTCGTGGACGCCATCGAAGCCATGATGAAGGACCAGGTGGCCGCCTGGTTCCAGCGCTACCGAAGAGCAGTCCAGGACGCATACGGAAGCCTGCCACAAGACTGGCTACAACTCGACGCGTCTGACCTCGCCCCGCAAGAAACGGCGCTCCCGAAGAGATTTGCGACCACCGAGGACGAACTCGTCCCAGCGATGATCCTGCTCGCCACCCTCGACAATCTCGGACCCAACCTGGGGATCATCCGATCATTCACCTCCGATTCCGTCGAGCGATCGAGCGAGATAGCTGGATTCGCGACCGGCGTCAAGGCACGCAACAATCAAGTTATTCGAACACCAGCGCCGGCGGGTGGACTCTTCAGTTTCGTCGGACTCCTTGACTTCGTCACTGCAGCCACGAGCGTCGACCGTGCGTTCCGCCAACACTCTTTCGACTTCGACCGTCTGCTTTTCATCCCGACCGGAGCTGACGGAGTGCTTGACCATGCACCTATCGGCAAGTGGTGGTCGTCGCAAGTCGCAGCTGCGGCTGATCGGCGCGATCTCCCGGATTCCATCAGTTTTCGCAAGCTGAGGAAGGGTGCCGCAAACCGCGGAAGAAGCTCCGGGCAGCGGATCATTGGCCAGCCGTCGCTATGCGAACACTCCAGACTGGACGGGGCTCCTCCGTGATTTTGCTGACACGATCGGCCGCCCGTACGAGCGTTATGCCTCGGATGCGAACGGACACCTTCCCACCGTCGCCAGTCTTATCGGGGAAGACTTCCGCGACATCTGGTGGGAATCAGACGCGTTCGCGAGCAGTCGCTCGAAGTACCCATCTCCGGCCACCCGCCTGTCGCCGCTCAAGATCGAGGTGGCTCAGAAGTTTGATGATATAACGCCAGACCTGCCGAAAGACGGCCCCCTCAACGATGAACTTGAGGCCCTGCGCGTGGCGGTCGTCGAGGGCATCATAACCACAAACTATGACACCGCCCTCGAGTATGTCTTCCCGGACTTCACTACCTATGTCGGTCAGGATCAACTCCTCTTCAAAGATCCGTTTGGCGTTGCAGAGATCTATAAGATCCACGGCAGCGCGATTGACCCAGAGAGCTTGGTTCTAACGGCCGCTGACTACGACAAGTTCGATGAGCGAAACCCATACCTTGCGGCGAAGTTGCTCTCGATATTCGTGGAACACCCCATCATCTTTTTGGGCTATTCGATGTCCGATGACAACGTTCGCCAGATTGTGACCAGCATTGCATCGGTTCTCACCGCCGATAACCTAGACCGCCTTGCCGACCGCTTGATCTTTGTGAACTGGCGACCGGGCGCTGAAGCTACGCTCGCCTTCGGAAACTTTGATGTTGGGTCCACTGTGGTGCCTGTTCGATACGCCACGGTTCCGGACTATCTCACGGTATTCCGCGTCCTTAGCCAGCTAAAGCGGCGTTTCCCGGCGCGAGTCCTGCGCCACTTGAGGGAAGAAGTATACGAACTGGTGCGCACGAGCGAGCCCTCCGCGACGGTGATGGTTGCTGACCTCGAGTCGGACACCGACATCAGCGAAATCGACGTCGTCATTGGTGTCGGAGTGCAAAAGAGACTTGGGGAATCGGATCGCATCAGTGGTAAGGGGCTTATCGGACTAAAGCGCCGAGATCTGCTCGACGACGTCCTGCATTCCACGCTCGACCCGGCTGACTACCTGGAGATTGTTCGCGAGGTGCTGCCGATAGTTGGCCCACCACGAACGCATGCCCCAGTGTTCAAGTACCTACGCGGTGCAGGCTTTCTCACTGCCGAGGGAAACCTCCACGACGATGCAGACGTGCCGAAATCGGTGCGTGCAAAGGCCAGGCTTGGCATTGGACCGCCGCGCAATAAGGGGTACTTCGCCGAACGTGCAGCCCGGATTCGGGCGAAGCACAGCGACCTCGCCGCACTGATAACAGACGCTCGCCTCACGGACACACTTCTCGTCATCCCGAACCTTGAACCGGATGACGTCGATATTGACGTTCTCAGAAACTTCCTCGTGGAACACTGGGACCTGCTGGACGAGGGCAAGGTCACGGATGCGACTCAATGGGTGAAATGCGTGTGCTTCTATGATTTTCTTGCAAACCGCACGGCTCCAACTGCATAGTCGGGTGCATATCGTTCACGGTCTTTGCGACTGTCGAGCTCCTGTTGCGCGAGACCCTCGGCCGGCACGCCCGTCGACGCTGTGCGAAGCTAATCGCACGGAGACTGATCAAGACTGAGCAGTCGTGGACTCGGTTCACAATCGGCCATCGGACGACGGCCAGGTCGTGAGCTACGGGGACCACGCGCACGAGCCGGTCGTTTTAGTGCGAGCCTCGGGGACGGCACAGGCCGCCCACGACTGCGACCATCACGCGGACCATCGATACTGCGAGGCCGATGTGCGGAGTGCCGGTGAGCTGCAGGACAACACCGATCACGAAAGCGATCGGACCCAGGAGGAGTGCCGCGAGCCAGCCCGGAACTTTCATGAGCCGAGCCTGCCACTGGCGTTCCCGCGCGTCCGTTAGCCAACCGGCTTACGGACAGCCTTCAGTAGCTTTGCGGACCGCTACCGACGTCACAACATGACCGACTCTGATAGGCCTCGCGAGAGCTGGGAGCAGCGGGTGATGCGTATCGCCGACACGACGGACGTCGAGGAGCGCCGAATTGCAGGTGGTGCACCCGGCTAGGTAACCCCGTGCCTCCCTGAGCTTCCACGTCGCAGCGCCCGGGGACCCTCACGCTGCCCATTGCCTAGGAGCTAAAAGAACCTGGCCGCAACCTTGCCCGTGGACGGAACGGATAGGCGAAGATGAACTCATGCTCATCGTCGTCCTCGACACCAACGCCGTGCACCGGGATCCTTGGTTGACTCGAGACGTTGCACCGAAGCTCATCCAGCTGGCTGCTTCAGAAGTATGTGAGATCGTGTATCCGCAGGTAGTGATCAAGGAGCTGACGCGTCAGCGGATTGAGAGCGCACGAGAGGCCCTTGACTCTGCAGCAGCCGGCGTGGAGCAGATGGGGGCTGCCGGCATCAACGTCGCCGAGACAGTAACTCTCCTGCAGAATGCTCACGATCGGATCGAGTCTGATATCGACAACGCCTTCGTCGAGGTGCTGGCGAAGCCTGGCGTCCGCGACGTTCCTGTGCCGGAAGTGAAGACCACGGACCTGCTCGGCCGCGACCTGGGACGCCGGCGACCGTTCCTCGAGATCGAGCAAGGCAAGACGAGAAAATCCCTCGGCTTCCGCGACGTGCTGATCTGGGAGAGCGTGCTGGAGGTTCTTCAGACGTCTAACTCAGGAGACACGGTGTTGTTCGTGACTTTCGACGGGGGCTTCATCGCCGATGACAAGAAGTCCCTGCATGCCGACCTGCTAGAGGACCTCGACGGATTCGGTATCCCGAGGGAAAGAATCCGACTGGCGCGGGGGGTTCCGGAAGCCATCTCCCTCATCGAGGACCTCGTGGCCGATACGGTTTCTCAGCCTTCGGATCACGCGCCAGAAACAATGTCCCCCTCACGGACGCCCGACGACGCGCAGGGCGAAAGATCCGCGGTCTCAGAGGGCGCCCCTGCGCCCGACGAGCCGGAGCTTCCCGCAGTAGAAGACCTCGACGACACAGCGCCCGGGGGGAACCCGGTCGAGATTGCGGTTGACGAGCTGAAGCAGGACCGCCCCGGCGTATCCCGCGCAGCCCTTGTCGAAGCAGCCACCGATGCGCTTTACGGCCTCGTCAACGAAGACGTCTCCGAGCAGCTCGCCTACGGCGGAGACTACGAGTACCCGTCGTTTGTGAAGTTCACGGTCCCCCTCCCCGAAGGTGGCACCATCGCGGCCATCGATCAGACCACAGAGTTCTCTTTCAAAGAGAGCGAGCAGTCGGCTGACGTGCTTGTGGGAACTGCTGAAGCGGTAATCACGATCGAGGGCGGTCTCTACCGGGGGGACTGGTTCGAGGTCGAGGGAGCCGTCAGCATTTCGGGACAGCTCAGCGATCACTACCTGGACGCCAGTGCCGAGGTGGAGGTCGAAGTCAGGGTCGAGATTGACATTGAAGGCGGCGAGACCAACGTCCTGGACATCGTCCTGGAGGATCTGCCGACCCCGCCAGTGAATGGTGCCGATCAACTAGAGTTCGACTTCTTCGATGTCGACCAACCCGACGCGGGGGACGAGCGGCCCTCCGACGAGAGCGAAGCGGTCGCGGACCGCCGAGGCGAGACGTCCGGATGACAATCGGCGGTTTCAAGGGGTCGTTGCAACGGGTGGTTGTTTCGTGTCCGAGAGTTGTTCCGCCCCGGGTCTGATGGAGGCTCTCAATCCACGGGAGGATGGGAGTCATGGGAGCACCGAGGAAGTACCCGGAGGAGCTTCGGGAGCGAGCGGTCCGACTCGCGGTGGAAGCGCGCCGCGACCCGAACACCAGAGGCGGTGCGCTACGTCGGATCGGTGAACAGCTCGGGATCAATCCGCAAGACACTGCGGAACTGGGTGCAGCAGGCCGAGATCGACGCGGGTGACCGGCCCGGCGTCACGACCGACGACGCGCAGCGGATTGCGGAACTCGAACGCGAGGTTCGGGAGTTGCGGCGGGCGAATCAGATTCTGAAGTCGGGGTCGGCTTTCTTCGCGGCGGAGCTCGACCGCCCCTCCAGCAGATGACGCAGTTCATCGACGCGCATAAGCACGAGTTTGGGGTCGAGCCGATCTGTCGCACGTTGCAGATCGCCCCGTCGAGCTACTACGCGGTGAAGGTCAGACCACCGTCGGCGCGGTCGATCAGTGACGCTGCCCGCACGGTCGAGGTCGAGCGGGTGCACCGGACCAACTACGGCGTTTACGGCGCCCGGAAGGTACACGCACAGCTACGGCGGGAGGGGCACGTGATTGCCCGCTGCACCGTTGAGCGACTCATGCGGTCCACCGGACTGCACGGCGTGTCCAAGCGGAAGGGGCCGAAGACGACGATTCCGGGCCCGGTCGGGGACCGGCCGGCGGATCTGGTGCAGCGGGCGTTTACCGCGACCGGCCCGGACCAGCTCTGGGTCGCCGACATCACCTACATCCGCACCTTCTCCGGGTGGGTCTACGCCGCGTTCGTCACGGACGTGTTCTCCCGCCGCATCGTCGGCTGGCAGCTATCGAAGAACATGCGCACCGACCTCGTCCTCGACGCCCTCGAGATGGGCATCTGGACCCGGCAACGCGAGAACCGAGATCTGTCACAGCTGATCCATCACAGCGATCGAGGAGTCCAATACCGAGCTATTCGCTACACGGACCGGCTCGCTGAGGCCGGTGCGGTCGCGTCCGTTGGGTCCAAGGGCGACAGCTATGACAATGCCCTCGCGGAGGCGGTGAACTCGATCTTCAAGGCCGGATCACCCGCCGCGACCGCATCACGAGCGAGCACGGACACGCACACCAACCGGTAGAGGCGACGAGAAGTACACCTCGATCGTCGAACCCCTGCCGGCGGAGGCGATTAGGGCGAAATGAGCTGCTGAAGATGCAACTGCGCGCCAAGATAGTCCGACGCGAGGTACGCACTTCGGGCTTGATCAGCTCGCGAGGCAGCCCTCTCTGCATACAGCCGCGCGAGCGGGAGAAGCGAGTCGCCTGCCGCGGTGATCCGGCGGCCATCAAATCGGCTCGGGTCGTTCAACCCGGCGAGCTCGATCGCGTTGAGCCAGGAGAAGAAGCCCGTCAGGTCCAGCATCATCGCGAACGGTTGGTGCTCACGCAGGTACTTCGCCGCACGCAACTCCAGGTACAGCGACGTGATCGGCGCCCCCGACCGGTACTTCCACAACTTCACAAGTCGCACGAAATCCTTGGTCCGCGGGATCAGATCACGGGTGCCGTTGACGTACTCGTTGTGCTTCAACGGACTCGACTTCACCCACCCGGTGCCCTTCGGATCAGGGATCCAATAGTCATCATCGCTAGTGACGTGCGCCGGCATGACCTCCGTTGACGGTCCACTGGGCCATTCGATGCGCACCCCGGGACGGTCGATCGTGACCGACCGTGCGGACCACCGAAGCTTGTCCGCCAGGACGTTCTTGAGCTCCAGGATGTCCTCGTAGCTCTGGCTCGGACGGACATGCCGCATCGATGCGAAGTAGTCGACGTCGCTCCACACACGGAGGGCGGTCCCATGGGACCAGGACCCAGTCTCAAAGATCCGAAACGCGTCCATTCCGGACACGACGGCATCCTGAATGGCGGTTCGATGGGCACTCGCGACCGTGCGGTCCTCCGCTGAGGGCGTCATTGCAGCGACAGCATCATCCAAGTAGCTCTGAACGGTCATCAGGCGTCCACCCGATGAGTCTGACCGCCGTCGCGCTCGATGTTCCGTTTCGCCCGGCGATAGGCCCACCGCGGCGTCGGGTCGGCCCGTTCACGCGCAGCGTCGAGCTGTGACGCAATCACATCAAGACGATCCCGGAGAACCGAGTCGTCAGTCGACGTCAGCGCGTCGACGCGTCGTAACCGCCGTGCTCGGTCCTGGACCGAAAGGAACTGCACCGCAACTGATTGCGCACGTTCCGCCCGCTTCGCAGGACGCAGCGTTCCGTGAACGCCCGTTGCTGCTGCTGCCAGTAACGCCAGCCCACCGGCGAGGTACTGCAACGCGTCCGTTGCGAACGTCAGCACACCGCCGACAGCACTTCCCACAGCGATGACGCTTCCCAAACCCCAGCTCCATCCGGTCCACAGCTTCGCCGCTTCAAGGTTCCCCTGTTGCCCGAATGTCGCGTTCTCCTCGAGGCGATCAGCCTCAGCGCGGATCTCGTCGCGCACACCCCGATCAGCCATGCGCAAGAATCTATGCGTCCTACGCACGTCCGTTCAACCAGTCTCGATAGTCGATCCGCTACCGGGCGCCCGAATGGTCCCCTGATCGGTGTCCGTCCCCGGGAGAACGGACTCCGATCGTCCCCTTGAAGCAGGCACTCGCGGCGGCGCCAGGAGGAAACCTCGTCCTGACGGAGGACAGCGCTGTCGACAGAGGGAGACCAGGACTCATCGAAGCCCTCGGCAGCTGACTCCTAACCCACTCGAATAGAGCTTCGACTCACGCTATCGCACCTGGGCGGCACCTGCGCACATGCAGCGGGACTGATCCTCCGAACCCTCAGCGGTGCTGACAACGCAGCACTACTTGTCAAAAGCGCGGTCTCGGACAATTTAGGTTGCGTGTTTGACACGTTGTTCCCGCAGCCACACGACACACGACTGTCGGCGGAGTCACTACTTGTCGCCGACTCCGCTCACGAGTCTCGGCGACGGCGCGCGTGTCACTCAATTCGACCAAACATCGTGTCGCCGCTTCGACGGCGCTAGGGCCGTCTCGATAGCCAATCCAGTACCGAACGAGACGACCCAGCTCTCCGAGGGGCAGTCAGCGCTTGCGGCGAAGAAACATCGTGACTCCGACAGCGACGATCGCCACGATCACGAGGACGAACGCCCACAGAGGAATCGTGGCGCCCGACTTCGGACTGACAGCAGCGGGCATGACGACCGCGGTTGCGACGAGTGCGTTCATGTGCCTGAGACTAGAGGGCGACCGCTGTCTCATAAGCCGATCGGCTACCGAGACGGATTTTGCGGCTCGCGTCGTGCTGCTCGTACGGATAGGAAGATGCTGGCACCCCAGCAGACAACCCCGAGCAGGATCACCCCGCTACCGATCCAAATCGCAGTCGAGTGACCGAGCGCTGCATTGCTAGCGACGAGAGCGATGCCGGACAGTACGAGCGTGCCACTCACCACGTCGAGCAGGACGCGAGCCCATGATCGTCCTGTTCCTTCGAGGCCGAAGGTCTCTCTCAGGGTGCGCATGATTGGAGGGTACGCAGTCGTCTTGCTCCTGGCGCACCGGCGCCGTAGTGACCTGTTTAGAGGAATGGGAGCACGACAAGCATTCCGCCGATGAGGAGTACGAAGCCACCAGCCAGGATCCCGCCCGCTGCGAGGACCGAGACCGTGCCGGTCAGGAGTGCCAGCAGGCCGCCCAAGCCCACAACTTGCCCGACCGCGGTGCTGTTCCGGACGCTCTGAGTTCCACGGACGAAGAGTTCATCCATGTCGCTCGGGCCGTCGTCGGTGTGCACACGCCGAGCATCGCACGCTTGAGCCTCGTTGAAGGATCCCCTACCGGAACGTCCACGAGCGACCGAGACAGCGTTCGGTAGCCCACCGGCTATCGGACGCTGCTTCCGCGTCAGCTTCCTACGACCACTGCCGGCGATCCCCGCGCGGCGTCGGTCAGCGTCAGACCGGCCCCTAGCTGCCGGCCGGCAGTGTCCGGTTCGTCCGTCGGGCTCGCGGAAGGGGCTGACCGCCGCCGCGTGATTCGCTAGTTTCAACCGAGGGAGGCGGAGATGACGAGTCCGGGGTGGTTGGGAACGGTCGGCTGCGCTCTGCTCGTGCTCCTCGTTGACGCGGCGATCTGGGGTGTTGTGTCGATCGCGACGAATGGAATGGGTCGGAATCACGCGGCTGGCATTCGATTGCCGTCGCTGATGCGCAGCGACGAGGCCTGGCGAGCCGGCCATCTTGCCGCGCGGAGAGTCATGCGGCCGTTCTTGATCGCGGCGGCGATCGTCGTGGTCGTGTCGATCCCAGCGCAACTGGCGCCAGCGCTCTACGTCGTGCTGCTCGGGCTTTCCCTCGCCTGCACGCTGGCCGCTCTCGGGGCAGGTGCGCTGTCCGCGTCCCGGGCTGCTCGCCAAATCACTCGGGACGGCTGATGACCTGAGCCTCCTCGACACCCGTTGCGCGCGCTCAGCGACCTCGTTGCGTGACGCGGGGCATCTCCTAGAACTATCGGCACGCGAGACCGCGGTCGCGCCGGACTCGGCCTGATCCATCAGGCCGGCGATGGTCGATCACTTCCCGGGCGGCCGAGTCCGCATATGGATCGGCGGTTTCAAGGGGTCGTTGCAACGACCAGCTGAACCCAAGATCGGCTACCGGGCGACCCGAGGTGGCTTGTCAAGGCGGGACCACCGCTGGAGGTCTCTACGGCCAATCACTTCACCGACGTGACCTCTCTGGTGCGGCAAGAGAGACCGCAGCGCTGACGACGAACAGTGCGCCGCCGAGTCCGATACCAGTGGCACGCCAGTCAGTCTCTGGTGAGAACACCGGCGGACCCGACCCGTCGTCGAACTCGCACGAAACGCCGAGAGGGATGACCGTGCGGTGAGCGATCCGCGGCCCCTCAGGCGGGTACCCGTCCGGAGCTCGCCGCTCTTGGCAGGTTGCCACACCGACACCATGATGAATGTCACTTCCGTAAGCGCAGAGCAGCGCAACGACGATCAACGCGCACCCGACCACGCCGAGCAGAAGCACTCGTCCCCATCGAACCCGGCGACGAAACGGATACCCTGTCCCCGATCGCGTCGCCATAACCGAACCCTAGGTGGAAAGCCGCAGCCCTTGTCCCAGGAGACCATCCGGTACCGGACTCCATCTGGTCGCGCTTTCGACTTTCCGGTCACTCAGGGTGACCGAAGATGGACAGGAGTGTCCAGACGATGCCGATCATCGCCAGCCCTGCAGCGAGCACACGGACGAGTCCCGGGGTCATCGCACCTTGCGGACCCCGGCTTCCCAGCTGGGCGTCGAGGAAGAACTGGGAGATCGGCGCCGGACGTACGAACGCGGTGACCGCTACTGCAACGATTGCCGGCCCAGCGATCAGTCCGGGGATCCACATGAACTCCACACAACCAGGTCGACCTGATGGCGGTGGGGTGTAGCTGCCCGCTAGCGGATCGGCAACCGGACGGGGCTGACGGCCCTGACCGTGTCCTGGATGACGATCGTCTACCGGGCGGCTAATGCTCGTTGGTAGAAGATGAGCGAGTCACGGCGCCCCGTCTCCGTGAAGCCGTTCCGCACGAGAACACGCTGTGATGCATCGTTGTCTTGGGCCGTGTCTGCGGTCGCGACGGTGGCGCCGCAGTCGCGGGCGCGTTCGAGGGCCAGCTTCACCGCCTCGGTCGCTAGCCCCTTGCCGCGGGCCGCCGGCACCAGGCCGTAGCCGAATTCGACCACCCCCTGCTCGTCGGGCGGGCCGAAAAAGCCAAAGCCGCCTACTGCCAGACCATCCGAGGTACGGCGAATCATGTACATCGTGAAGTCCGGGTCAGGCTTTGGCGCGTCAGCGAGTGATCGGAGTGGGTCGAGCTCGTCGGGGTAGGGGTACTCCGGATGCCAATCGTCTCCGGGACGCTCGTCCCGAGCGACGATGCGCCGTGCAAGCTCTGGCGAGATCGGCTCGAGGACCACATGAACGTTCCGAAGGATCATGAACCGATCCTCGCAGGGCAACGCCAGAGGATGCAGCGCTTGTGCCCGGTAGCCGATCGTTCACCGGGACCGCTCCGACCGCCTCGCTTCCACTCTGCGTGCGGTGCCTACCTTTGCAGTTGCCCGGTGAACCCCTACAAGGCGTCAGCGGCGCCCGGATGATCCTGTGGCCGATGTCCGTAGCCGGTGAGAGTCATCCGTCGGGCACGGTGCAGCTGCGAAGCAATTGCTTCGTACTCCTCGTTCCAGCCTCCGGTGATCACGAGCATCGGCACGTCGACGTCCGACGGCGTATCCAGGGTCCACGGCCCAGGGAGCCTGCGCTGCCGATCGGCAGCCAGGAGTTCGTCCGGGCTCACCGGCGATGTCCCGGCAATGCCAGTGAGGGCTGTTGCGAACGCGACGGCGAACTGCGCGGTGTCGATTTCGGCCGCGGTATCGAGCACTGGTTGTACGCGGTCGATGTGCGCCTCGACTGCCGCGTTGCCTCGAGCCAGCGCGTACGCAGCAGGCTCAAAGAGCACCAGCCCTGCGATCAGGTCGGGCCGGTGAGCTGCGGCGCGCATTGCGATCGGCCCACCGTACGAGTGTGCGACGACGGCAGCGCCTGGTGAGCAAGTGCCGATGAGCGTCGACTCCCAGGCATCTTGCTCGAAGGCGACAGCTGCGCCGTCCCCGTAACCAGGCATCACCGCAAACCGAGCGTGCTCGATGTGAGCCGCGATGGGCCAGGCGCGGTCGAAGGTCCGGTTCGATCCGTGCAGGAAGACGACCGCTCTCTCGCGGTTCCCGGGAAGGGCGTCTGCCATGACTGAAACGCTAGCAACCGTGGCTCCGCTCGTTGCAGCGGAGCACGCCCGATCAAGGATCGGCTACCGGGCGGGCTCGGCCGCAACAGCTACCCCGCTGCGTGCTCGAGCTGTTCGGTTGCTGCTCGGCCCCACCCGTTGGGGTCGTCCCCGGGGGGCACAACGGCCATGGAGTACCAGCACACGAGGACCGGCCACCAACGGAGTTCCTCGTCCGTGAGGGTTTGAACTGCTTGGTATCCGTCTAGAAAATGCTCCCGAACGGACACTGAGACCGGTCCCCAGTCCCGGAAGAGTGTGCCGAGCATGACCGCTGAACGAGCGAGTTCAACGATTCGATGGTCAAGTCGAAGCTCTTCGAAGTCGAGAACGCCGACGACTTCAGTGCCTGCGCATAAGATGTTCGCCGCGCGGTAGTCGCCCTGCACGATCTGCATGGGCGGAAGGTCCGCCGGCACTCGTTCGAGCATCTGCCCGAGGACGTCGCGGGTCTGCGGGGACACCGTGGACGGCTCGGAGGCGAGCCAGCCCGATACCTGCTGGGTGAGCGGTGCCGGCGGCGACAGGACCTCGTGTTGCGCGTCGCGCATCGGGTACGAGCGCAACGCATCGTGCAGCCGAGCAAGCGTCGCCCCCGCTGCCCGAACCTGATCGGCGTCCTCAACGCTGAGATGGACTCCATCGATGATGCCCTGCACGCCCATCGATACGCCGTCGTTCGTCACCTGAACCTCACCCGCGAGCGTCGGCAGCGGAGCAGACACCGGCAATCCCTGTGCCCCGAGCCAAGCAGTGAGCTCGGCTGCGAAGGCGAGCCGTTCGAACCGGTCGGATGCGACCGACCACTTCAACAGCAGACGCTCGTCGTCTCTGCGAACCCATGCAAGCGCGTTGCTGTCACTCAGCACCACGCGCTCCGGGAACCCGACCCGAACCCGGCAGGTTCGCCTGCGACAGATACGCCGCCGCTCGGCGCAGCACCTCGACTTCCTGCTCGAGGAGCCGGTTCCGCCGCCGCAACTCACGGACTTCGTCGGACTCGGCACGCGTCGTTCCGGGACGCTCCCCGTCTTCGACGGCAGCGCGGCGCAGCCACTTCGTCAACGTCATCGGGTGGACACCGAAGTCGGCGGCGATCTGCTCGATTGTCACTCCCGGCTCACGGCTCCGAGCAACACGCACGACATCGTCGCGGAACTCCTGCGGGTAGGGCTTGGGCACGATGGCATCCTTCCAGGCTGCCCTCCCGGGCAAGCCAGATCAGACGTCACCTATCCGTGCAGCAGACCCCTGGAGTCGGTGTCCCGCTTGACGGTGGGCTACCGAACGCTGGCTCAATCGCTCTTGATCGTTCCGGTAGGGGATCGGTGAGCGGACGCCTTCGTATCAGAGGCCACGACCTCGGCGCAGCGCGAGTGAGACACTGCCGGAGTGATCAAGAACATCCAGGTGGAGTTGAACATCCATGGACAACGAGGCTCTTCGGTGCATGTGACACAACTCTTGGGCGTCGCACCAGACGAGCAGTACGAAATCGGCGACCTCAAGGGAGACGGTCCCCGCGTCTTCGACGTATCGATATGGAACCTATTCAGCAACCGTCACGTTGACGAGATCCGCACAGAGCACGGGCGAGACCCTTGGGGGCGTGTGCAGTGGATGCTGCCGGAAAACTCGGCGGAGCTATTCGCGGGTCTACGCGACGAGGGCTACGGGGCCAACCTGTCTGTGTCCCTCATCACCGACCACAAGGAGAACACCTTCACGGTGCCGGCGGAGGTGTTGCGGCAGGTGGCAGCCGCTGGGCTCGATCTCGAGCTGTCACCCGTATCGACCAAGCACATGGACATCTCGTACCGCGACTTCTGGTGATCCCGACGCCGTCAGCGGGACACGCTCAGAACCGTCCGATGACGGGTCGGCTGTCGGACGCAGGCCCCGGTCTACGCTGGATGCTATGACCAGGCCAGACCCAGGGAAGTCGGCGGATGAGATGAGTCGGTCAGGCTCAGTGGCGATGCTTGTGTTCGGAGTGATTTCGCTTGGAGTCGCTCTTCTGTTTGTGACTACCGCGAGCCCTTTTGAGCCGGCCGGCCGCAGCCAGCTTCCCGCAATTGTCCTCGCAGGCGTCGCTGCCTTGGCTGGGATTGGTTGCATCGTGCTCGGGGCCCGACAGCTCGTACGCCTCCGGAACACACGCTGAAGGACAACGAGCCGCGCGACCAATAGTCGGCCCTACGCTCGATGTCACTTCCACGTATCGGATGACGATCGTTCACCGAGACGGAAGCAATGCTCCGGTGAGCGGGCAGACGGGCGTAGCGTCGAGGTCGCGAAGTAGCTTCGCACTGCCCACCGAAGGAGCCCCATGCCACAGGTTGTCGTAGGCGTTCCGCTGGCGAAGGTGCCGGAGCTCTTCCGCCAGGCGGTTCACGCCGTGCAAGGTGCCACCCTCATCGAGGTCCTTGAAGACCGCGCTCTCGTCGGCCGCCGTACTACCTTCGCAGTACGATCCGAGACGACCCGCTTCACGTTCCATGCCCGGTCGGAGTCGACATCTGAGATACGCGCCGAGTCCACCAACGGTGGAGTATTCGGCATCGCCACCTATCGCGGAGCGGTCCTCGAAATTGGTCGCGCTGTACTCAAGGAACTAGAACGCGCCTCTGCGCCGAACCAGGGCTGATCCTCCAACTGCCGATCGGCTACCCCTCCGATAGCCGGTGGGCTACCGAACACCGCCTCGGTCGCTCTTGGTTGTTCCAGAAGGGGATCGGCTGCCGGGCGGTTCCGTGCGGATGCGTTCTCAATGATCGAGCGTGGGCCACTCCTGCGATCGTAAGAAACGTGGACGCGGAGGATTGGCTCGTCATCATCCATGGAGCGGGGCTCGGTGATCACTGCGATCTGACCCAGGTCGGTGTACGACGTTGCGGTGGCATCCCGGCCCGTGCTGCCCTCGGGCCAGCTGCCGGGGGCTGTGCTCAACTGGGTGGTCCTCGCTGTGGTGCTCGCGCTGACGTGGGTCCCGTCGCTGCGGGCCCGAAGCGCAGCATCGCGCCGACAGGGACAGCACGACCACAGCGCCAGCGATGGTGACGATCGCTGCGGCGGCGAGCACCCACCGGCCCACGTGCAGGAGCCGCATCAGTGCGACTGCAGCCGATTGAGCGAGTCCACGTGCTCGACGTGCTCCTCTGCCCACTCCCGCAGTACCTCGAGCGGTCTGCTCAGGGACATCCCTAGCGGTGTGAGTTGGTAGTAGACGCGAGGGGGAACGGAGTCCTCAACACGGCGGTCCACGAGCCCGTCTCGGACAAGCCCCTGCAGTGTCACCGAGAGCATCTTGTGCGAGACCCCGGGCATGCCGCGGTTCAACTGCGCGAATCCCATCTCGGCGAAGTCGTTCTCCGCCAGAAGCGCGATGACCATCGACACCCACTTGCCACCGATCCGGTCAAGGAGAACCCGGGTCGGGCAGTCTTTTGAGAAGAGGTCTCCGCGCTGACTGCGCTGCCCAACGGTCGTTGACTCGGTTACCACGGGGTTACCTCCGATCGACGAAGTGCGTTCTTCCGCGCTCCTCCGGCTTGAGCATACGGTGACCACGTCACCATTCGTTACCTCGCGAAAGTACGGTTATGACCCTCTCCCTTATTGGCGCCACTGGACAGCTCGGCGGCCACGCGATCGACGCCCTCCTGGGCCGCGGAACTGCCCCGCGGGACGTGCTCGCGCTCGGTCGGAACCGCCGCCGGCTCATCGAACTAGCCGAGCGCGGCTTGTCCGTCGCTGAACTCGACCTCGATGACGAGGTTGCGACGGCCGCGTCGCTTGAGGGCAGCGACGTGCTCGTGCTCATTTCCGTCGGCGGGATGTCTGGTGGATTGGCGCCGCGGACCGCTGCCCTCCGCGCCGCAAAGGCCGCCGGTGTCGGGAGGGTGGTGTACACGTCGGTACTGCGGGCGTCGACGACTCGTCTCGAGATCGCTGCTGACCACAGGGCAACAGAGAAAGCGATCGAGGCTTCCGGGATCCCGTACACGATTTTGCGGAACGGCTGGTACACGGAGAACCAGCGTCCTGAGTTCGGTGCGGCGCGTAGTGGCGGCGCGATCGCGAACAGTATCGGCCAGGGCCGGATCGCTTCCGCGCCGCGACGCGAGTACGGAGAAGCCATCGCGGTCACCTCGACGACGGCCGGACACGAGGGGGTTGTGTACGAGCTCTCCGGTGACACGGCGTGGTCGTTCGCGGAGTTTGCGGCGGCGTCCGCTGAAGTGCTCGGCGCGTCCGTCCGCTACGAAACCCTGACGGCAGACCAACAACACGCGGCCCTGATCGCTACGGGTCTTGACGAGGATACTGCTTGGCTTTTCGGCCGCGCCTACGCCGACATGGCAGCCGGCGAGCTCGACGCCGTCTCAGGAGACCTGGCGCGCCTCATCGGTCACCCGACGGAACCGCTCCGCACCACGCTCCAGAGCTGGCTCTGACCACGCACCCGCATTGCAACAGAAAGCGCTCCTGGATACGGCCGGGAGCTGGGGCGCGCCGACTGCCTCGCAGTGCTCGGTCACGCGCTCGTGATCAGCGCATCCAGGAGGCCGGGGAATCGTTGCTCAAAGTCCCATCGGCGAAGTTGCACGCGGTGGGAGCGTCCCTCCGCGAACGTTCGTGTCAGACCGACTTCTCGGAGGATGCGGAAGTGGTGCGACATGGTCGCTCTCGACAGGTCGCATCCCCAGTCCGTCGTGCTCTTGTTCAGCGCCTCACCAGAAGCAAGGACCTTCACGATCTGCAACCGGACCGGGTCGACGAGGGCTTTGAGCACGTCGACCAGCTCGACACGAGCCAGATCCGCCACCGGGTACTCATCGGTATCGGGCGCAAGATCCGTGCGTAGGTCCGTCGCGTGCATGTGCTGATTGTACGACGATGACCGAACGAAACGTCGGCGCTTTGGTGGATTGGTTGACGGTCATCTAACAGTGCGGTAGCGTCCACTGCATGACGTCGATCGAACAATCAAGGTCCCCGCGCGGCCCGTACCTCCGCCTCGGAGTCCTGGCGGCGGCGCTCTTCGTCGTCGGCACGAACGCCTTCGTCGTCGCGGGTGTCCTCCCTCAGATCGCTGCAACTCTGCACGTCAACACGGCACAAGTCGGCTACACCATCACCGTGTACGGAATCGTCGTAGCGATCGTCTCCCCGGTAATCGCAACGATCTTCGCGAAGGTGCCACGCGCTGCACTGATGGCTGTGGGGCTCGCGGTGATCACGGTAGGTGTCGCCGTCACGGCCGCATCCACCACCATCGGATCCTTCACGGTCGGACGCTTGGTGGCGGCTCTGGGGGGTGCCGCGCTCGTGCCCGCAGCGACCGCCGTGGCACCACGGCTCCTTCCGCCCGAGCGCCGCGGTCGAGCATTGACCGCGGTAGGCCTGGGCTTCACCCTGGCGACCGCGCTCGGGGCACCCGCCGGGACGGCGCTTGCTGCGGTGACGAGTTGGCGGGTGCCGTTGGTGGCCGTGACCATCGTGTCCGCCGTCCTGGCCGTTCTCGTCGCCGTCAGCCTGCGCCGCGCACCGACCGACGCGCCTCTCTCCGCCCGAGCTCGCCTCGGAGTGCTGAGGGAGCGCCGGGTCGCCGCTGCCTTGTTGACGACGGTGTTCCTCTGCTTGTCCTTCAACATCGTTTACTTCTTCAGCTCCGCCGTCTCGGCTCCTGTGACGCACGGGAACGGGTCACGCCTGGCTGTCCTGCTGCTCCTGTACGGCATCGGCGGGATCGTCGGCACGCTTCTTGCCGGCCCTATCACCGACAGGTTCGGCAGCGGGGCCATCTTCACCGCCGCGATTACCGTCGAGGTAGTCGTCTTCGTGCTGCTGACACTCGCCGGCAACTCATTCGCTGAGGCCGCTGTCCTGTTCGCCTTCTGGGGACTCGCGGGCTTCGGCGCAGGCATCCCCCTCCAGCACCGTCTGGTGAGCATCAACCCGGCCACCGCAGGAATCGCCCTGTCCTGGTACAACACGGCCCTCTACGTCGCCATCGCGCTGGCTCCGATCCTGGGCGGCCTCGTCGTGGACGCGCACGCTCAGGCTTTGCCGCTGATTGGCGACGGAGCGGCTGTGCTTGCGCTCGTGGTCTTCACCTTCACCCGAGACGGCCGGCCGAACACGCACACGGCCACCCTGAACCGGCCCGCAACCCAAACCACCCCTCCCGGAGGACAGAAATGACCAACTCAAACACCGAACCGTCCGACGTCCAACTGCTCCTCGACCAAACGGCGATAACACAGCTCGTCTACCGGATTGCCCGTGCGATGGACGCGCGGGACTGGGCGCTCCTCAGTGACTGCTTCACCCCGGACGCAGTCGGCGACTTCGCAAACGGCGACGCCGATGGCTTGGACGCGATCCTGACGCAGTACCGGAACTTCCTCAACCCGCTCGAGGTCACACAACACCTCGTCAGCAACGTCGAACCTGCTGTCAGCGGCGACACCGCAACCGCCCACACGACGTTTCAGGCCCAGCACCTCCGCACGACCGACGGCACCGGCCAGTACCTCCTCGGCGGAAACTACGACGACGAGCTCATCAAGACCACGGCGGGCTGGAAGATCCAGAAGCGACGCGTTCGGGGCCTTTGGAGCGCTGGCGACGCCACCGTCTTCGCTCGACCTCTCACGCGTCCCAGCGCCTCGAACTGACCGTCGGACCACCACCGCAAGCGGCCCTGGCGCGGTCGAACGAGAGCGGTCAGTTGTCCGCCTCGTCCGCCCGTGAGGGCGTGCGGACGATGGCGACCTGCTGCTCAGCGTGCCCTTCGCAGGCCCATGATGTCTCGGAACCGGCGTGATCTCGACCGGCGACGTCTGACCACGAACAAACACCCGCAGAATTCGCCGCCGTGCCATGGTTCGCTCGAGCGGCGGGGCCGTCTGTAGGGCGTCGTCTCTTACTCCTCGAAGTGCTCTCCGGTCCTACGCCGCCGGGCTGAAGCACCGCTCGTTGCCAAGTTGTCTACCCACTCGCGAAGGAGTGCGCTCGTCGCCCCAGGGCAATCTCGGTGAGGACTGTGCCCTGCCCCGGCCACCGTCTCGTACCGCACACGTGAGTTCGCGCCCAGCACCTCCCGCGCGATGGACGGGCCGAAGACCGTGAAGACCTTTGGATCGCCAGCGATGATGAGAGTCGGAGCACGCAAAGCCGCAACGTCGGCAAGCCGGTCCCAGGGATCGTTGTCGTCAAACGTTGCAGCGACGGCGGCTGGGTCGGCGGCCTGAAGGCCTACGAATCGCTCGGCATGGTCTCGAGCATCCCAATGAGGCTGCTCGGCCACGACCTGCTCAAGCGAGCTCTCAAGAGCGATGAGCTCTTGACGACGGGTATCGGCCCTGACGCCCTCGTCGAGCCGGAGAACAGGATCGATCAGCACAAGCTGGCGCGCCCAACTGGTGTCTCTTGCCGCGGCACGGACAGCGATCGCGCCCCCAAGCGAGTGCCCGACGACGACATCCCAAGGACCGGAGGCCGGCCGCAGCGCAAGTACGTCGTCCGCGTAGTCATCATGGCGAGACGCACCACCACGCGTCCCCGCACCGTGGCCCCGAAGATCAGGCGCGGCTACGGACCAGCCCATTGCCTGCAACTCTTCCTCGAAACGCCACCACGTGCCGGCCGCGCTGCCAAGACCGTGCACGAGCAGCGCGCTGCGATTCGTCATGGCACCACGCTATCGGCCCCGACGGAGACTGAAGGTAACGACCGCCCCGCCATCCGTGCATTACGCGAGCCCTCCACCGGACCGTACGGGAAGGTCCGCAATTACTCATTCTGGACGCGGAGGACGCGCGACCGACGCGGAAGACCGCCGCAGAGCGCATCCAAGGAGAGCTCCTGCGGCCGTAGCGCCCGGTAGACGATCGGTCAGCGGACGAAGCCATCGAGCGTTCATATAGCGTCATTCGCGTGACCGACATGCAGCAGCGCAGCCTCCTTGAACGACTTGTCGGGAAGCCAAGACCGTGGGTCGTCTGGGCATATGCCGGCCTTGCCGTTATCTGGGACCTCCTCGCCATCATCGATCCGTCCAGGCTTCACACCTTCATGGCAATCGCGTGGACGATCCTCGCCGGGCTCCAGATCGGCTCCGCCCGCTACGTCCGCCGGCAGGAGCGAAGCCGCGCTCACAACGCAGACAGAGGTGACGTCGCCCACTGACCTCAACGGCGCGTCCGGTAGCCGATCGGCTACCGGGACGACAAAGGACGAACTCGCTATCAGCCCGTCGTGTTGACGGGTGCGGATGGTTCGTCGGGTTCGTCGGGTCCGTCGGCAACGAACTCCATCGTGATGAGGTCCAACAGGTCCCGTGACAGCACGGCGGTAACGATGCGTCCGTCGGGCAGCGGCGCACCGACCCCGACCACGAACGCATCCGTGTCGATCATCATCCCGCCATCAGCGACAGCCCCATCGACGATGACGTCCGCTGACTGCACCGCAGACTGCTGCACCAGGGGTGTCCACGGTTCTTCGGTCGGATCACCGAGCCCGTAGTCGCGACGAAACGAATTGTGAAGGACGTAGTCGACATGCTCGGTGAGCAACGTCGGCAGGTCTGCGGTCGTTGCGTCGGGTGCTGACCAGCACCACGTTCTCCTACTCCGACGGTCTGGCCCTGTGGGAGAAGGCGCCCAACGCCAAGGACTTCGACGTCGTCGAGGGTGCTGGGCACTACGAGATGTACGACGAGGCGGAGTACGTCGACGAAGCAGTCGAGACCCTGCATGCCTTCTACCGGGAGCACCTCGCCGACTGAATCGCTCGACAGCATCTTCCGCGGATGACGAATGGGCACCGCCGCTTGTAGATCTCCAGGGCTTGGCAGCGGCCACGGGACGATCGGCCGCTGAGACGAGACCACCCGAGCAGAGAGGGTGTCCATCGGCGCTCTGGTCCGCTGATCCACGTTGAGCGTTCTCGTAGATCGTTTCGACGCTGATCCCAACCGAAACCTGATGCACGTGCGACTCATCGCGCCGATCGGCGTTTCCCGGTCCGCGTCGAGACGGCGACGAGTGCGAGCGCGACGAGTGCGGCGATGCCCGCCACGAGGAGCACCGCCCACGTGCCGAGGTGGAGTGCTGCCGCACCGAGGACGGGAGCGACGGCGATGCCGACGTACGTCGCGGTTGAGTACCACGACAGTGAGACGCCGATCTCTGCCGGGTTCGCCGCGACGAGGACGGCCTGGATCCCGATCTGCGGGGCGATGGCGACGAGGCCCCAGACGGCGTAGAGGGCGATCGCGCCGGGGAGGGAGTCGGTGGATGCCGAGAGCGCCGCGTAGACCGCGGCCATCGCGAGGAGGCCGAGCACTGTGGCCCACACGCCGCTTTGACGATCCACCGCGACGCCACCGAGCCAGGTGCCCACCAGGGTTGCGAGCCCGAAGGAGAGCAGCACGACGGCGAGCAAGGCGGGGCGCCCGCCGACGACCGGCTCGAGGACCTCGGAGGTGAAGACGTAGAGCACGTTGAACGACACCATGTAGGACACCATCGCGACCAGCGCGAGGAGGATCCGGCGATCCGCGAGGACGCTGAAGCGCTCCCGCAGCGACCGCGCGGCAGCGCCGGGGATACCCGTCATCGTCGACCCGAGCGTGAGCGCGAGGAGGCCGGCGAGCACCGCGATGCCGACGAGCGCGGCCCGCCACCCGATCCCCGCAGCGACCGCGGCGCCGAGCGGCGACCCGAACGCGATCGCGCCGGCGAATCCTGCGGTGACGATCGCGATCGCGCGTCCACGGTGGTGCGGCTCGACGAGCGTCGGGGCAGCGGCGGTGGCGGGCGGCACTAGGGCCGCGCCGCCGAGCGCGGCGACGATCCGGCCGACGATGAAGACGTCGACGTTCCCAGCGACCGCCGTGACCGCGGTGCCGATCGCGACCAACGCCATCCCGGTTGTCAGTAGGCCCCGGCGTGGGACCACCGCCAGGAACGTCGCGACCACCGGCGACGCGAGCGCGACGACGGCGGCGTACCAGGTGATCGCCGTGGCGACCGTCGCGGTGGAGGTGCGCAGTCCCTCGGCGAGGTCCGGTAGGACGCCGGCGATCACGAACGCGTTCGTCCCGACCACGAACAGTGCAGCAGCGAGGACCCACAGGCGTGCCAGTGCAGGAGCGCCCATGCCACGAGCCGGATACGATCGTTCGAAGGATGTCATACGGACACGCTAGTGGACCGTTAGGCTTTTATCGAACGATTGGATGCGCAATGCCCGAGTACCCGAGTGCCGACCTCGCGGACATCCCGCTCGAGACGGTCCTGAAGGCGCTCGGCGATCCCACACGCCTCGAGATCGTCCGGATGCTCGCCGACGGCGCGCCGTTGCCGAAGAACGACGTCTGGGCGGCGTTCGCCGCGTCGAAGGCGACCTGTTCGTACCACTTCAAGACCCTCCGCGAGGCGGGCGTGGTGGTGTACGAGGTGCACGGCCGCACGCACGACATCCGCCTGCGTGTGAACGAGCTCAACCTGCGGTTCCCTGGCCTGCTGCTGGCTGTGACATCGGGCCCGCATCGCTGAGGTCACCGGAACAATGCCTTGACGCACCGCATACGCCGCGATCGACGCTGCCATTGGCGTCGTCGACGCTGACTGCTTGAATCGCGCAGGAGTGCAGCCCGACGGGATCGCCGCCCTTCGCGCTCGGTTTAGCTCCGACGCAACCCCGTCTCAGTAACCGATCCTTTCCTGGTCACTGGACTTGAAGAGCGAGGAAGCTCGAGCGGTGCAAGCGAACATCAGATCGGTGACGGTGCAGGGCCGGGCTCAGGACCGTGACGCCGACCTCGACCGTGTACAGCAGATCGAAGTTGAGACCGATACGGGTCACCGTTATGTGGTCACCTGCGAAGGCCCACCGGTTGGGTCTCCCTCGGACTGGAAGGTGACTAGCGCCGATGATGGTCACCTGGTCGGTAGTGTCCGGTTACTTGGCGCAGGCATGCCTGGCGCGACCAACTACCGGTACAAGAGAGCCGGCGCGCTCCTCGCGGGCGGTAAGCAGTTCGATCTGTGGAACGCGGTGCAGTCCCTGTTGCGGTGATGGCCCCTGCTGGCCGGGCATACAACCAGCGCTCGGCCACTTCGCGGAGCTCTTGAGCGTGTCCGATAGCCGGTCGTCCACCGGTACACGGTTGGCGGCGACAACTACGACAACTTACCCGTCTCCTGCTTGACCTGGGGATTCCCGTATGACTGTCCCGCGAAAATGCCCGGTGAAGGGGCGCTAAACGCAACACCGTCCACGTACCCGAGCAAGGGTGCGGCACTTCCAGTCGGGTGACGCCAGCGCGGGGACCAGATCGCTGCGCGTCCCGCTCGAGCACGTCCCTGCCGAACGCCGTGTTCACCTCGCCAGCGACCTAGCGCGCACAGCACGCTGCTCCTGACTCGCCGGGAGACGACCCCTGACGGAGGCAGCACCGAGGAACGCGCTCCGGCGACAAGTTGTGTGCGAAAAAGACAGGTTATTCGCGCGGCGACAGTATGTTCGCAATCGATCTCGTCGCTCGGGCCCTCGCTCGGTTGCGTTCGCAGTTAATCCTGTCGCTGACCGCCTTCGCGACAAGTTCGGCTGCGAGCGCGACAAGATCGGCTGCGGACGACAACAACTGTGAGTGTCATCGCAATGTGTCGCGTACCTCCGCCTGACATCGCCGATTGCAGCTTGCTTGTCGCCGAACTTTTGCAGAGTTTCGTGTCGCCTGAGCGAAACCCCCGGTCAGAAGGAACGGTCCTCATGGACGGTTGCCTGGTGCCCGCCGGCAGATGGCTTCAAAATCCGGAGCTCGCAGTCCCGGAGCTGAGTGTGCGCTTCGTATTCCGCGAAGTTGCGTGAAAACAGGCAGGTCTAGGGAGAGCGCAGCTGTCTCCCCTGCGAGACATGACCTTGACCCTTTGTGGGGACCTGACGATGTCGAAGCTTCGGGCTACGGTCAGCTCCTGTGGAGCAGTCCTTCGTCTTCGACCACGCAGCGCTGCTAGCGGCGTTTCAAAAGGACGGCGATCCCAGGTTCCTGTGGGGCCTCGACCGGAGCACCGGTGGCCTTTTCTACCTCGAGGACAACCAGGCCCACGAGCGGCGCGACCACGTCGTTGCGAACGTGACGTGCCCTGTACCCGGATGCGACGCACAACTCACCACCGTCCACAGCACCGTCAAACGCGATCACCTGCGCCATCTGTCCTCCGCCGGCGGACACGGGCACGAATCGCTTTCCCACTCCCAGGGCTGCGCCTTGATCGAAGAGTGGCTCCGGCTGAAGTACCCGCAGTGCCGCGTCAAACGCGAGGAGTACATCAGCCCGGAGGGCGAGAGCCGCGCCGACGTTCTCATCACGCATCCGTCAGGTGAGCGCGTTGCGTTCGAGGTGCAGTACTCGCCGCTCACCGCCGACGCTTGGAACGAGCGACACGAGCGCTACCGTGCCCGCGGCGTCCGCGACGTATGGCTCTTCGGCCACACCAGGAAGCAGCTCAAGCTCGACAACGCAGGCCGGCTGCAGTCGAACCCCGCCCTTGCTGCTGTCGCGGCGACGGGAGTTCCGCTGCTCTTCATCAATCCTGAGGCGCGGCAGGTCGCGCTTGCGACTTCCTGGGTGTCGTCCTTTTCCGCTGAGATCGGCGCTGTGACCCTGCCGCCGGACGTTCCCGTGCTTGGCGGCGCTGACGGAGCAGTCCTCGAGGTGTACCCGCTTAAGCACTTCCGCCTCGGTCGTCCCGCGTTGACCTCGGACCGAATCGCGTGGCTGCTCGACAACGCGCGCGAGCTGCCGGTCTACAACGAACGGCAGCGCCAGCTGTACGCCGAGCGGCTTGAACGCGATCGCCTCCGAGAACAGGCCCGGCGCGCGCAGCAGGCAGAGCAGTGGGGACGCGGTCGCAAGCGCCGCGAGGCTCAGGTCGAGGCCATCCGCACTGCGCTGCAGGTGATCGCGCCTTGGAATACATCGCACCCGGCGGTACCGCTCATCGAGCAGTTTCTCGACGGTCGCAGACCGCGGGATCTTGGTCGGACGGGCAACCTCGAACAGTGGAAGTGCATTGCATACTTCTTCCACATCGCCGGCCAACTCGAGGTCCGCTTCGGCGTTAAGGACGTTGCTGACTCGCTCTACCGACACCGCATCCAACTTGGCCAAGGGACTTACAAGACGATCGGTCGCTGGCTTAACGAGCTCGTCTACGAGGAGTTCCTCTACGAGGGCCGAGGCACCGACGGGTTCCCCATCTATAAGCCGCACTTCACCGGCACCTGGTGGTGGCCGCACGTCCGCCCCTCGGTGAGGTGGGCGCGTGAGCTCCGACGCACTCGACCGTTCAACCCTCGTCCGTGCTGTGCACGAGGCGCGGGACCGACGCCTGCGCCTGGTGCACGTCACCATCGCGACTGAGGACGGCGACGGCTACCCGTCGTTCTACGTCGACCGCTGGGTCACTGCGGTGAGTGTGCCGCTCACGAACAACCAGGCCAGGGCTGACCAGTCGCGCGGGTGAGGGCGTTCACCGTCCGCGTGCCCGACGAGATCGACGCGATCGTCGAGGCGCTGCAGGCCTCCGTCGCCCAGGGCTCGCAGTCGAAGCAGCAAGGTGACGGGCGCCGCGCCCTGGCTGTCGTCGAGGCCCCGTTAGCGGCTCGCAACGGCGGCCCAGTCTGCATGCTTGAACCATTCAACCATCCCCGCGGCGTCCGTGAGCTGGGCCCGAAGTTTCGCCGTGAGGAAGCGAGACGGGTCTTTCGACCACACAGCGCCGTTCAGCGCCGGAACCGCAGTCGCGTGACTCAATACCAAACCGTGACGGGCACGGGACATCATGACCGAGAGCACGCGCGCCTCTTCGAGGAGCGCGTCTGGGGTCTTCGCCTCGAAGAACGGCACGCTTCCGTCTTCGACACCGATCACGAACACCCAATCGAACTGCTGTCCTTTGCCGGCGTGTCCAGAGAGGAGATGAACGCCCGGACGTGTGAGGAGAGTGGAGTTATCGCCGACTCGAACTCGTCTAGCGATTTCAGTGGGATGCGATGCTTGACTGAGAAGTTCCAGCACCCAACTAAGCGCATCAGCGAGCGCAAGTCGGTTGGCAGGATCTTGAAGCTCGTCGAAGCCCGCAAGGTCGCGTAGAGCTTCGATCGGATCCTTCGAATTGAGCACCGCCGCGCTATCGATGTTTGCAAGTATGGACCGTACGCGACGAGCCGTCTCGGTGTCGAGGACGCCGTCGTCCCAGCGATGCACCTCGAACTCTGACTTCGCAGTGAAAGCGGCATCAGCGAACCGGCGGCGGGAGCCGATACGCGAAATTACACCGACCCGGTGACCTGGAGCGTGCGTGAGGATCGCTCTCGCTACTTTCACGAGCCACTGGGCCTCAGTGTCTGCAGACTGGTGATGAACCTCTGCGGCGACCCCGCCAGAAGGCCAGGTGTCCGGCGCCGCACAAGTGAGTTCGGACCCGAGAGTGAGCGGGGTGACGGCGTTGACAGCCGCAAGCACCGCGGGCGAGGAGCGGTGCGACTCATTCAACTCAATCACAGTGTCGACCTCGGCCAGGATGGCAGCGTGGATCTTCTCCGGGTCCGCGCCAGCGAATCCGTAAATCCCTTGAGCGAGGTCGCCCGCGTAGGTTGTGCGCTTCGCTCCGATTCGGTTGATGATCCGGAGCTGCTGCGGAGTGAGGTCCTGGAACTCGTCCACTACGACCGCAGCAAAGTGGGCGATGTATAAGGTGGCGACCGCGGGATTGGCGAGGATTAGCTCTGCCATCCGAGGAAGGTCGTCGTAGGTCAACCGCCGCTCCCTTACGCGAAGGCTTTCCACCTCGATTGCGTCCAGGTTACCCACAGCGGTCAGACGCTGCATCACCTCATCGTCATCGACCATATCCCGCTTAGCGTTTCGGAGCGCCTTGTCGACGGCCGAGATTTGGCCGTATCTCAGCCCCATACGCTGGCACTGTTCCTTCACCCAATCGTTTTCCGGTAGCTTCCATTCGGGGTCGAGTCCGATCGCAGCAGCATGGGAGCGGTAGAGACGCGAAGCTAGTCCATGAAAGTTGATGATGGTAACCTTGTCGCGAAGCTCGACCGTAGTCAGATAGCTTCGAAGGCGCTCGCGGATGTTGTCCTTTGCGCGGTTGGAGAAGGTCGCAACGAGAATGCGACGCGGGCCGCTTGCGACACCGCGATGAATCATGCCTTGGACTCGCAGCGCCAGCGCCTCGCTCTTCCCGCAACCCGCGGGTGCGACGACAAGCAGCCCGAGTTCCAAGGTGTCGCGAACTCTCAGCTGCAGAGCTGTGGGTTCGACGCTCACAGCTCGGCTTCAATCTGCGCGAGCATCCCCTCGATGCTGGTGATGTTGCGTGCCTCAGTCTCACCCATCATTGTCACAGCAACGAGCGCGGATTGTACTTTCTTCGTGCGGCAGAACGTGGCCACATCAGCCACCGTAAAGGCCCCATCCGAGCCAGAAGCCTTGAGCGACGCAAGCTCGTTCGGTTTGAAAAGTGTAGACGTCTGGAGCGCTGTCGCGAGGGCACTTGCGCCGATGGCTCGGACGTACTCATCCTCGAGATCGGAACGGGAGACCCACACGAAGCTGGCGTTGAGATCCCTTACCGCTATACCTAGGCGATTGGCGACCTTTTTCTCAGCGTCCTCGTCAATCAGCATAGAAACGGGCACATCGAAACCGTCTTTGCCGAATAGGGTGTCGATGGCTCCCATGTCGCCGAAACCGTTGGCTTCGAGGAGGGAAACCCCGAGACGGTCGAGCGTGCGGTCTGTGAGATCTGCGGCCCGTTCGACGATGATCCGGTCGGCTAGGCCTTCTACAGCGATCACTCGAGAGGCCGTGAGGGGCTCGAGGCGGTCACGCACCCACCATCGCACCGTAGTGCGCTCGTCGTGCGAAAGAAATCCGGCCTTTGGCTGCACAATTCGTCCTCCGGGGCGCACCACCACGATTGAGTCCGAGTCGAACGCGCCGACGATGTCCGGCGAGTGAGTGGCAACGACCTTCTGACTGCCGCTGCCCTTCAGAAGGTGCGCCAGGCTGCGCTGGCTAGTGGGGTGAAGATGGATCTCTGGCTCGTCGATACCTACGACGTTCGCGCCGGCGCTGGTCAGGTCGTAAAGCGCGATTGCGTAAAGTGCGCGCATTCCATCCGACTGGGCCGCCAGGTCGCGAGGAGTGCCGTCTTTCTGCACTTGCAGCCGGACGTCGCTCAGCGGGTCCTTATCTGCGCTCGACCCGGGAACGAAGGCGAAGTCCTTCGTCTTGAGTCTGCTCGGTAGAGCCTTGGTCATCTGAGAAGCGAGGTCGTGGCGGACCCGTTTGAGGATTTTCGAGTCGGCAAGGGTGTTGGTCAGGGTCTCGACCGCCTTATCGAAGTCAGTCTGCTCGGCTCCGAGTTCAACCGCCGCGAGGAACTCAGTGAGGGCGGAGCGACGGTCGCTTCGGAGGTCTCTCGACTGCGATGTCGCGCCAAGGAATCGCCAGCCGATCGTTTCGAGTTGCAAACGCGACAACTGGCGGCGATTGCCGACTCCCACCGCTGTACGCTCGATGCTCATCGTGTCTTCGGAGTCGATGGAGGCGGCTAGCCGGATGGTCATCGTAGCTGGGCCGCCGTCCGGATCCACGTTGATCTCGTCAGGAAACGCAGCCTCCTCGTCCCGGGAGAAATCGGTGAGCGCGACCTCGATGACGAGGTCCTGTCCCGCGTCACGAAAGTCTTCGCTCGTGATTTGTGCGTAGAGCTGCGCGGTGGAGGCTCCGAGCGCAAGCTGAAGGCAGCGGAGCACGGAACTCTTGCCGACGTCGTTCGCGCCAACGAGCACAAGATGCTCGCGCACTTCGATTTCGACGTCCGTCAACCGGTCATGGTTCTCGATGCGCAGCTTGCTCAGTCGCATGTGACGAGCTTTCTTCCCCTTGGCGAGACAGAGGGCTCCCCTGCCCGAGCCGCGTCTTGCGACTCTCAGGCCAATTGTCGTTCACGTTCCAACCTCGAAGGGCGGGGCGCGCCGATCCGAAGGGCTTGCAGAGCCCGACCGGTCGACCGAGCGAGTCACCTCTTGCGACCATCTCGTTGCATTCGCCGCGAGGACACTCACCGCGACGATCGAAGCGAATGCTGCGGCATGCACGATGTCCTCAGGACCACGCCTCGCCTTCGAACAGCCGTTATCTCGTTGGTTGTCATGCGGACGCTTCCCGCGTCTTCGTACGCCCTCGGCGATATGCCTTGGTCGCGGCCGACGGCGTAGCAACGTTTGCCTGGATCCGGATGCCTGTGAGCGCGTACGCGCGCTGGACTTCAGGGAGGGAGTGCGAGGTAGTCCAAATGGCGGTGTCCAGGTCCAGCCGGGTGACTCGGCGACTGTAGTCGAGCAGCGCGAGGAAGGTGATTGGCTCCGACGTGACCGCGTACTGCGCCGCCTGATCTCCATAGTGAGCAGCGGCCGCGCCGTCCTCCTCGGTGGACAGAATGCGTTTGACTTCTACGTAGAACCGGCACCCGGGGAACGTGACTCGAACATCGGCTCTGCCACCTGCGATAGCTTGCGGCTCGACTTCGGCGGTCAGGCCTGCTCCAAGTAGCCAGCCACAGATAGAATCCGCGAGAAAGGCTTCGTTCCGGTTCTTGCCTTCCTCAGTCACGGAGGGTCCCAAGAATGGCAGCAGGCGCGGCCCCGTTTGCGGCTGGTTCGTCACCCACCCCGCGAAGCGCACAAGTGCCAGCACCAATGCGGCCAGTTCCGGTCCGCAATCCGAAACCGCGTCCGGCGCGATCCTCGAGATGTCCCCGATGATGCGGCGTACGAGACGGATGTCGGAACGATCGGGAGTCGGGACCGCTGCCGCGGCGTCCCGAATGATCTGCGCGATGGAGGCGGCATGGGCGTTGTCGTCCGTTCCGCCTTCAGCTTTTGGGCCAGACCTCGCTTCAAGGTCCGCGCGAAGCTGCCGAACACCGTCGATGAGGTCCTGACTCTGACCGGTCGAGACGGATGCGAGCCACGTGTCGAGGAAAACCTCGGCCGGTTGATGCGCGGCGAACGCCTCCGCGAGGCGAGGGCGGACTAGCGCGCTGATGCCACGTTGGGCGGCATCGCCCTTGTCGCGAACAACGAGTTCGATGCTGGTCTCGGCCGAGTACAAGGTCCCAGCCGCAGAGATGACTGTCGCAGGAGCGAACCAGTGTTGATCGTCGGCGGATGCCGCCGCCGCCAGTAAGTCGGTCAGCTGCACCCAGCCGGAACAGACGTCCGCGTGGCCCTGGCGCCAGTGGCGACGAAGTCCCCGGTAGCCGCGAATGTAGTCATTGACTCTGAAACGTGCAGCGGCAACATCGTCATCCGTGACGACCCCTCCGTCGGCGAATCGCAGCAGCGCACGGACGGTGGCCAAGTAGGCGGCAGCATCGACCCTGCCGTCGTGCCGTTCCGCGGATTCAAATCGCGCAACCGCATCACGAAGGTGCGCCAGCGCTTCGTCCGTGCCCTGGGCAGTTCCCACCGCAGCGAGCGACCGCAACGCTAACTCGAACTGCACGTCGCCTTCGAACGCGTCCAATTCTCCGAGCGCCTGCATCGTCGGCAACAGTTCGACGTCGTCCCATCCGTTGACTGCCGCAGCGACGGCGCGGACGAGATGAATCGATGCTGATGCGCCAACCTGCGCGACTCGCTGCTGCAAGTGGCCGCGGACACTGTATGAAGAACACCAATCGCCAAGCGCCAAGCGTGTCCACGTCTCTGACGCGATGTCACCGAACAGACCGTCTGTGGTTGCCTGTTCTGCGACGACGACAATGAGCTGGTCGGCGATTGCGGTCAAAACCTCGGGGTTACCTAGTAGCACGTCGTGGACAGCGTCGATCTCAGGGTCAACGGCTGCAGCGGCACCGGTTAGAGCTGCAACCGCGCGGTCCCCGAAGGTCGAGAACTCGCTCCAGTAGGTGCAGACCACCTCTGTGACGGTCAACGGATCGACACCGATGAGCCGCTCGACGTCGTCGAGGAACGGACCTGCGCCTCCGAAGTCGGCAAGAGCGACGTCTTCGTCCTGCATCCATCGCTCGAGGAGTGCATCATCGATCGGCATCGGCTACTCCTTCCTTGTGAACCACAATGCGGCCAATCGTCGACCCCCGGCCGATTGCTACCAGAGAAGTTGCTGCCCGGGTCTGGGTTCGCGCACCGCGGCAGGTTTGAGGATGTCGAGCATCAACTCTGCATTCGCGGAGCTCGCGATCACCTGCAGACCTGTCTCCTCAGCAATGCGCGCGAGTTCCGCCATCATCTGCCGAACGTCGTCGTGGTCCATCTCTTCGCTGGCCGGCGAGTCGATGACCAGCAGCCCGGGATGGCGCCCGACGCCGGCGCGGCTGCCGACGCGGAGCAACGCGATGACCACGGCAATCTTCATCCGCAGCTTTTCGCCGTCGGTGAGGTCGCCGAAGTTGGCGCGTTCTCCACCCTTGACGACGGGGAGGTGCCCGTTTCCCTTGAGGGTGGCTTCCTCCAGCTCACGGAAACCGAGTCGCTTGCCGAGTTCGACCAGGTGCGATGACACCGCGTCGAGGAGATCACCTCGTTCCATGCCGCGCAGCCGCTCCGCTTCCTTTTCAGTTGCTTTCAGCACAGCTATCATGTGGTCTACCCGCGCAAGGTCGTCGGCGCGGACGACGGTCTTCGACCGCTCGTCGATTCGTGCCTGCAACGTGGCAATGCGCAATTCCAGCGCCCGCACGGTGGCGGGATTCACGGTGTGGGTCGTTATCTGTGTACGGAGTTCCGCGACGCGACCCCGGAGTTCATCGCGGATAGAGCGGGCGGATTCCGCATCCGTGTCAGCAGCGGTCAGCGACATCACGAGCCGGTCAACTCGGTCGTCGACGAGGTGTTGTTCGTCGGTGGAGTCGTCGTCGGACCCATCGTCGACCGTCGCGACCACGGTCGTAGCCGTTTCGGCGGTCAAGTCCAGCGGTGAGTCGCATAGCGAGCACTGCCCGTCGTCTTCACGAGCCCAACGAGCCGCATCGACCTGCGCGTCGCATCGAGGGCAGCAGGACGGCTTCAATGCGTGCCAGAACTTGTCCGTCAACGCCGCCTCACGGATGGCAACTCGGTCGGCTTCGGCGACGGCCACTTCGCCGCGGAGGCGGGCAGCGAGGGCGAGGGCGTCCGCATACCTGACTTCTGCGTCCGCGAGCTCCGACGCCGCCGAGCTGAGGTCTGCGCTAGCACGGTCAAGTTCGTCGATAGCATTGAGCTCCGGCAATCCTGCGCGCTCAGCGAATGCTTCGTTCAGCTCCTGTTGCAACGCCTCTGAAGCGCCGCGCTGCTGCTCATCGTCGCGTCGAAATGCCCGACGCGCGCTCGCGGTCTCCGCGTCCAGGTTCATCCACCGGGCGTGTGCGGCAGCTTTGGCCGGCCCCCATGTTGTACCTAGGTAGGTCTCCATCACGAACGCGGCGGTCGCGGGATCGGATCCGAGTGTGGTGGTGATGGTCTTCTTCGGGATGACAAGCGCTTGAGACCACAGCGGCCAGGAGTGCGTCACCATCCCTCCGTCGGCGTTGTCGCTCGCGTTGTTGTTCTTGCGGAAGACGTCCAGTCGCTCGAATCCGAGGCGCTCGCTCATGAATGCGGAGACCGCGTTCTGGAACGTCCCGGCGTCCGAGAATCGGGCGTTGATCACGCCTCCTGCCGCCAGGACAGCGTTCAGAGCGTCGTCCCATGCTTCGGTCTGCGGATCACCGTCCGCATCTTCTCGCATCTGCTTCAACGCTTGCTCGTCGAGCGCCGCCCAGTCGATGTCATATGAGTCGGGCAGGGTGATGATCAGCCCGGCAGGCTCTTGACCGGTGATGGTCCACGCCACCAGCACGTCGTCCTCGCCGACTCGGAGGGCGACGAGTACGTGCCGGGTCCACGCTCGAACATCCACAGCCACATCAGCCACACCTCGCACTGCCCAGAGAATCATCTCCAGGACGCTGGACTTCCCGGCGTCGTTGCGCCCCCGCGTCGCGAACGCCGTCAAAGGCTCCGTGAGCGTGTGCGTGAAGCTGAATGGCTCGAGTTCGCGGGTCTGCTCGTCGGACGCGAGGCGGTTCTTCACGCCGGCGAAGTGAACTGTGTTGACGCGCAGGCGCTTGCGCGACGCAAGAGCGCGCGGGCCCGGTACCGCCTGCGCGTCGCAGGATCCCGGCAATTTCGGCTTCGGACGTTCCGGTCTTTTTCGCGATCCGCTGGTGCCATTCAGTCGTGTCGGTCATGCGTCCTCCTCGAGAAGACTGAGCCGTGTGGCGCGCTCGCGGACACGGTCAAAGATTGCCGGGATGTCGCTTCCGAGCGGCGCATCTCGGTATTCGGGCTGTTCGTACTGGCGTTGCTTTGCGGTCGATCCGACGTAGGCGTCACGCAGGTACGCGACCGCTTCGGCCTGCTGCTCCCACCAGCTCAGGGTCGTCACGGTCGCTCTCATGTCGGCGAAAACTTCCTCGCCTCGTTTGAGGAGGTAGTAATCGTGCCGTGCGCGGTCGCCGGTGTCCGCGCCGCGCCGATGCATGATCAGTGCATACGCGCGGAGTTTCGCGAGCGCGTTGTCAACCGGCTCGTACGCGCCGTACTTGTATCGCATCATCGGGTAGTGGTGGCCTGCCGCCTGGGCACCGAGCATGCGAGACACGTGCGCTCGAACGACCGGTTCAGGTAGCTCGTGCTCCTCGTACTCGGTCATGAGTTCGTCCGCGAGGTAGTCGGGATTCCGCATCCAGAAGTCAAGCTTCTCAAGTCTGGTGAGCGACGTCACTACCTTCACTGCGTCCACAACGTCGCAGTCATCGTCGACGGGCACGCCAAGGACGTTCATCAGTACGAGCAACCGCGCCGCGGTTTGCGCGGACGTGCCCCCTCGGAAACGCGGTGGCCGTGTCACAGCCGTCGTTGTCGCCACAATCCTCCGCTCGTGTGCGTACTCATTGTAAGTAGCGCGCACCCGCAATGTGAGCCTCCGTCGTGTGCACGAGCGGGCGCTGGGCACTGCTGCAGGCTTCGTTGACTCCTTCGTTTAGGCGGCGTACCTGTCAGGAGTCAACCGAACCTGCAGCAGTCCCGCGCCGCGACTTGTCTGTTCGGTCAGGAGGAGCTCGGCGCTCCAGGCGCGCAGGCTCCACTCGACGGCTGGTACACGCAAGGACGAAACTCGAACGCATGCGCAAGCGCTTCGCGCTCCAGGGTCGGCCATTGCTCGTCGCCGCTCGGCTACTCGGGAACCAGGGGAGGGTTGCTGACATCCATGATCTTCTCCTGTTCACGAGTTCCTCGCAGTCGGAAGAGGCGCCGACGCGCCTGCAACCTACGTCCGCACCGCGATCAGGTCAACGAACCGGCGTCAGGTCCTCAACGACACGCACCTAGCATTACCGCGGCAGGAGACAGCTGCGGCGGGTCCTTCAAACAGATGCCGACGGTGGAGGAGACAGCCGGACGGGCGCAGCGTATGGGAGACACCCCTGGTTTCCGACAGATGCAGTAATGATCGACGAGGACCCCCGGTCTCCCGTGTGAGGGGAGACCGGGGGTCCTCGGTGTCGGCGTGCTGGCCGGACGGTCAGCGGGCGACGGCGATCGCGAAGGGCACGAAGCCGACCGACCCGAGCAGACTCGGCACCAGGAGCGCCACCGCCTCGGTGCCCCGAGCGGTGCTGATGTCACCGAGGTCGACCACCCAGTCGTCCTGCCATCCGAGGCTGCTCAGGACGGTCCGCACCAGGTCCTTCGCGTCGGGGTCGTCGCCGGAGAGGAACACAGTGGGTGGGTTCCGGAGCACACCGGGACTCGTCATGACGGAGAACAGCATCGTGTTCAGGCCCTTGACGACCTTCGTCGCCGGGAGTGCTGCCTGCAGGAGCTCACCGAGACTCGTGTCCCGGTGGAGGAGCCCACCGGGGAGGCCGTCGGCGCTCCGGACGGTGGCGTTCGAGACGTCCAGGAGCACCTTGCCGGCGAGTGCCTCACGGTGGCCGGTGAGACGTTCGAGCGAACCGTCGCCCGGGGTCGCGTTGATGACGAGATCGCTGTTCGCGATCGCGGTCGCGACGTCCGAGACGCTGGCGTCGCTCCGGGCCGCGGCGGTGCCCGGGTCGCGGACCCCGAGCGTGACCCGGTGGCCCGCGGCGGCCAGCCCGGCTGCGAGGGTCGTGCCGACGCGCCCGGCGCCGAGGACGGCGATGGTGCTCGTCGTGGTCGTGGTGGTGTTCATGGTCATGGGGACTCCTTGTCCTGAGGAAGCTGCGGGGCGACCGGCGTCAGCGGAGAACCGCGGCGATGCCCGATGCCAGGCCGAGGGTGGTGGCGATGAAGTCGTCGCTGGCGAGGGTCCACGGCGCGCCGGTGGAGTCGATGACGGCGCCGTGGGCCTCCTGCACGAGCAGTGCGCCGGCGACGAGACCGGACCGGACCTGGCCGTACTGCCAGAACGCGTCGGTGTGCCCTGCGGCGACCTGCACGAGCTGCAGGGTCGCGGGGACGGTGGCGGACACGAGCAGTGCGGCGCCGAGCATCCGGTCGATCGACGCACTCATGCGGCGGCGGGCGTCGGCTGCCTCGCCGGGCGCGGCCTGCCCGGTGCCGACGAGTGCGGCGGCCAGGTCGGACTTCGCGGACACCGCGAGGGGTGAACCGTTCAGGGACGCCCCTGCGCCTCGGACCGCGGTGAAGGTCTGGCCGAGGGCGGGCAGGAACACCGCGGTGACGACGGGGACGTCGTCGCGGACGAGTGTCGCGGTGACTCCCCAGTCGACCCGGCCGTGGATGTGGTTCACGTTGCCCTCGGCGGCGTCCGTGACCCACCACTCTCCGGCACCCAGGGAGCCGCGACCTTCTTCGTCGTCGTCCCACCGGGCCTCCGGACGGAGCCGCTCGAGTGCCGGGCGGAGCACCGCGACCGAAGCGGCGTCGTTGTCGCCGATGGCCGCGAGGAGCGTGTCGAGGTCGTCGACGCGGTCCTCGGTCGAGAAGCGGCCGAGCAACACGGTCCCTGCTTCGGTGACCGCGGCCGTGAGGCCGGCGAGCAGCGCGACGTCCTCGACCGTCTGCGCAGAGTTGGTCGTGTCATCCATGGGTTCTTCTCCTTCGCCGCGGCGTTCCTCGTCGCTGTGGTGGCAACGGTAGGAGCGGGCGGTGATGCGCACAAATACAATCCGTGCACATGTAGATTGCGTTTCGTGCAACTGGACCTGAACCTCCTGACTGCGTTGGATGCGTTGCTCGACGAGGAGAGCGTCACCGGTGCCGCAGACCGACTGCACCTGTCCGCCCCCGCGATGAGCCGCACCCTCGGTCGGATCCGCCAGGCGACCGGGGACCAGATCCTCGTCCGTGCGGGTCGCGTCATGCGGCCGACCCCGCGTGCGATCGCGCTGCGGGACGAGGTGCGAGCCCTGGTCCTGCGGAGTGCTGCCGTGTTGACACCGGAACGGGAGTTGCACCTCGACGCGCTGCAGCGTGTGTTCACGATCCAGGCGCACGACGCCCTGACGACGGCACTGGCGCCCGTTCTCGTGCAGCGGGTGGCGACGGTCGCGCCCGGTGTCCGGGTGCGGTTCCTCGGTGAGGCGTCCGGCGGGAACACCGAACTCGGACGTGGGGTGGTCGATCTGGAGATCGGATCAGCGGCGCCGGTGTCACCGTCGATCGACCACGAGGCCGTCGGCACGGACGAGCTCGTCGGAGTGGCCCGTGCCGGTCATCCGATGCTCTCGGCACCGATCGACCTCGAGCAGTGGGTCGCGGTGCCGCACGTGGTGGTGTCGCGCCGAGGCCGGTTGCGGGACCGCGTCGACGATCACCTGGAGTCGGTCGGCCGGTCGCGGACGGTCGTGTCGTCCCTGGCGGCGACCGGCGCGGCGATCGATGTCGTCCGGTCGACCGACGCCGTCGCCGTCGTGCCAGCCTCCGTGGCAGCACGGCTGGACGACGGAGTGGGGTCGTTCCGGCTGCCGGTCGCTCTCCCGCCGGTACCGATCGTCCTCGCGTGGCACCGTCAGTTCACCGCCGACGTAGGGCACCGGTGGTTCCGCGCCCTCACCGGGGACGTGCTGCGCTCCGGGCGGGATCCACGCCGTCAGTCATGATCGGGTTCACGGACCTCGGACCGTCCCCGCACCAGACCGTGCGGCAACTCGAGCGCTGGTCCGAAGCGCACCGGGACGACGTGTCACCGAACCAGGCCCGGTTCGACGCCCGGTGAACCGCCGGGCGGCGACGAGTGCCCGATGCGCGCACCACGGCGCTGACCCCTAGGCTCGGACGCGGACTCGCCGGTGCACGGGGCGCACGGCGGAGGCAAGGGGGAACGCATGTCCATCACGTCCAGGATCAGCAGCGTGGGCGCGGCAACGGTCATCGCAGTCATCGCGTTGTCCGGGTGCGCAGGACCCGGCAGCACTGCGCCGGCCAGCCAGCGTCCAACGTCGCAGGCATCATCGCCGAGCGCGTCGTCGACACCGGACGCATCGCCGACACCGACCGCCGACGCCGCAGGACCGACCGACCTGACGTTCGAGGACGGCACTGCGCTCTCGACGACCGAGCTGCCGGCGTTCAGTCTCGAGATCTCCGCGCTCGGCGACTGGAAGCAGACCGGCGAGGACTCCGCCACGGGGACGCGGGAGTACACGAAGTCGGACGGGTCGGTCGCGACGATCACGCAGCAGCGGATCACCGACCTCGACCCGTCGATCGGGGACCGCGCGGCCACGGAGCAGCTGTTCACGGCTGCCGGGCTGCCGGCCGAGCAGCTCGAGGAGCAGCTCCTACCGACCATGACCGATGGGACGGCGCAGTTCCTGTCGATCGCGGGCCACAACACCGACGGATCGTGGTCAGCCACGGTGGCACGCGCGTTCGCGAAGCCGGGAGCAGCGCTCATCGTGAAGGTGAAGACCTCCTCACAGGAGGCGCTGCGTCCCGACCTGCACGACATCCTCGTCCACGCGACGGTCGTCATCGTCTGAGTCGGCGGTCCTGCTCGTCCACCGTGCACGCCGTCTAGGGTTGCCGCATGGGGACCTGGAGCGCAGAACCGGTCGGCAACGACGCAGCGGCGGACTTCGTCGGCGATCTCGAGGACGAGCGGGGGTGGACCGTCGTGGAGTCGGCACTCACCGCGGCGACGGAGGCCGGACCCGGGATGGACAGTGACGTCGCGGAACTCGCGATCGCCGCCGCCGAGGTCGTCGCGCACGGTCTCGGACGGCCGACGCAGGACGACGCCTACACCGCGACCATCGGGCAGTTCGTCGCCCGTGCCGGCCAGCCCGATGCGGGGCTCGTCCGACTGGCCGCGCAGGCCGTCGCCGCTGCCTCGGCTGACGAGGGCGAACTCGCGGAACTGTGGGACGACGCCGGTACGACCGAGCTCGCCGAGTGGCGTGTGTCGATCGCACGCCTGGGCGCGAACCTACGCACCGACCAGTAGGGCGCATCCCCGTGCGCAGGGTGGAGGCCGTCGGTGCGGGATCGCTCCGCTGGTACCGACCGGAGGCGGAGGACAGCAGCGCGGGTCCCACGCTGCTCTGGCTGCACGGCGGCGGGTTCTTCCGGGGGAGTCCTGCGCAACCCGAGGCCCACGACGTCGCCCGTGTCCTCGCCGACCAGGGCGTCACGGTGGTGACCGCGGCCTACCGCCTGGCGCCGTTCCCCGGCACAGGACCGCTGCGGCGGCGACCGGGGGGTCCGGCGCGGCAACCGGAGCGCTTCCGGCTGCCACTCGAGGACGTCATCGCCGCGGCACGGGCCGTGTCGGCCGAGTCCCCGGAGGGCATCGTCCTCGGCGGCGCGAGTGCCGGGGCGTGTCTGGCTGCCGCCGCCGCCCTGCACGCGGTGGACGACGGCACCCCTCCGGTCGGAGCTGTCTTCGCGTACGGGTTCTTCCACGCCACGCACCCCCGGGAGATCGACCCAGCGCACCGCTCGCGCGGCCACCGTCGGATCACGCACGCGCCGTGGGCGCTCGACGTCGCGAACCGCAACCACGCCGGCACCCGGCGGGCGCTGGTGCACCGGTACGCGTTCCCCGGCGGGCACGACCTGACCGGTTTCCCGCCGACGCTCGTCGTGAACGCCGAGCGCGACACGATGCGGACCTCGGGCGATCGCTTCGCGGCCGAGCTCGCGGCCGCGGGCGGGGACGTGGAACGCCATGTGCTGCCGGGCAGTGCGCACGCCTTCCTGAACCGCCCGGGCCTCCCGGCCTTCGCCACGGGAACCGCGCTCATCGCCGAGTGGATGCGGTGCCGCCGGACTCCCGCGTGAACAGCCGGTGTCCGATCGGTCCGATCACTCGACCGGTCGCGCTCCTCCGCATCCCGAGGCCGACGCCCAGGACGACGTGACCGAACCGTGTCCCACGGTCGGGACCGCCCGGTGCAGGATCGACGCATGGGGACGGGGCGAGCGGCGGCCATCGGCGGGGCGGTGGCGCTCGTCGTCGCCCTCGGCCTCGCCGGGTGCAGCGTCGGTCCGACCACCTGCACGGCGATCGGCTGGGCGAACGGCGTCGAGGTGACGCTCCTCGGTGACACCACCGACGTCGCCACCGTGACCGCGTGCGGCGGTGCCGGATGCGAGCCACCCGCAGCCGACGATCCGCCGCCCTTCCCACCGGAGGCGGACCCGGGGAACACACCGACACCCGTCGCCGGCGGCGACAGCCGGACGCTGTACCTGGGCATGGACACGCCGGAGCGCGGTGCGGTCGCCGTGTACGACCGTGCCGGCCACGTGCTCACCGAGCAGTCGGTGGCGCTGCGATGGGAGAGTCCGCACGACGCGGAGCCGTGCGGCGGTCCGTCCTCCGGTCGCGTCACCGTCCGCCTTCCCGCGTCGCCCGGCTGACCGCTGCGGCACCCGCCGGACGGGAGGCACGGCGCCGGCCCGCACCGCGCCTCCCGTCGCGTTGCCCGGCTGGGGAGTGACCGGACGGCCGCCGGACGAGCCGCGACGTCCCTGCCGCTGTCGAGCGGCCGCCGGTCAGGACGCCGGCCTGCTGAACAGGTTCACGACGTTGCCGTCGGGGTCGCGGACGAGCGCCGACCGGTTGCCCCACGGCATCGTCGTCGGCGCCAGGACGACGTCGCCGGGGTCAGGCTGCAGACGTTCGAACTCGCCGTCGACGTCCGCGACCTCGAACTCGATGAACACCGACCGGTTCGTCTGCGCGGACACGGCGTCCCCGAGCATCGCGACCGTGGCCGTGCTCGCGATGGCCAGGACCGCGCCGGAGCCGCTGAACCGCGCGAAGACCGGCGCGGGTCGTTCGGCGGGGCGGCCGGTGACACGCTCGTAGAACGCGGCGAGACGGTCGACGTCCTCGGTGACGATGCGGATGGATGTGAACGACACGGGTGCCTCCTGGAGCAGTGGTGATCTGGTCCGGCCAGCCTCCCCGACACCCGCGACACCGTCCTGTCGGTGTTTCCCGGATCCGGTCGCCTCCGGTCAGTCGACGTGCTCGGTGACTGATCGGAGGCGACCGTACGGGATGTCCAGGTCCTCGCGGCGGAGCGTCCGCGGCTGCGGACGCTCGTCGGTCAGTTCGATCGACAGCACCCGGTCGCCGCGGAAGGCGCGGACACCGTCCCGCAGGCGGCACCAGGCGATCAGGTACCAGTCGCCGGTCTTGCCGATCGACCCCAGCGGTTCGACCTCCCGGACGGACTCCGACCCCGAGCGGTCCCGGTACCGCAGCCGGACCACCCGGTCTGCCCGGAGTGCGGCGGCGAAGGCCGGCAGCACCGGTGCGTCGTCGGCGGGTTCGAGCAGGTGCACCCGTGACGCCAGGGCCCTGGCACGTCGAGCGTCGTCCTCCGGCATCACCGCGAGGACCTTCCGGACGGCGGTCGCGGCGGCCTGTCGGAAGGGCCCACGCTGCAGCGTCCCGAGCCCGACCAACACCGCGAGCGCTTCGTCCGGTGTGAACCCGGTCGGCCCGAGCGTCGCGGTCGCGTCGATGACGTAGCCCCCGGTCCTGCCGGGCTCCGCCCAGATCGGGAGGCCCGACTGCTGCAACGCCGAGAGGTCGCGCTCGACGGTCCGCACCGACACCCCGAACCGCTCGGCGAGCCAGCGCGCGCTGCGGGGCCGGGGAGCGACAGCGCGCAACTCCTCGACGAGGGCGTAGAGGCGGTCGGTGCGGTTCACTCCACCATCATGCGACTCGGGAGTCGGCGCGGAGACCACGGTCTGGGACCCGCCGACGGCGGCCGAGCTCGACGAGCCCTGCCCCGGGTCCGGGAGTGATCCGGCGGTGCACGTCTGTCCGCACTGCGGGGTCCGGGTTCGCTCCTGGCGGAACGGTTCCGGTCCGGAAGTTCATGCGGCTTTGATCGTCACATGAGTGCAGATGGTTCCGACGTCCGACGTGCCTACGACCCGACCCGGCTGCGGGCGGTCTTCGAGCGGAACTTCACCTATGCCTCCGCGGTGGAGCGCAACGTGCACCGGTTCGGCAGCAAGCCCGCTCTGAGCGACCCGGAGACCGGGCGGTCGTGGACGTACGCCCAGCTCGGCGCGGTCACCGGACACCTGATCGGTGGCCTCGCACGCCACGGTGTGCAAGCCGGCGACGTCGTCTGCTACCAGCTGATGAACCGGCCGGAGTTCGCGTTCCTCTACGTCGCGACCCAGGGCTTACGTGCCGTGGGTTCGCCGATGAACTTCCGTCTTGCACCCGGGGAGACCGCACACATCCTCGACGACGCCGAGCCCGTGGTCTTCGTGTACGAAGCCGCTGCTTCCGCCGACGTCGCGACCGCGCTCGCACTGGCCTCCCATCGACCGGCCGTGCTGGTCTCGGTCGGAGAGCCGGTCCCCGACGTCGAGCCGTTGCCGGCCTCGATCACCTTCGAGGAGTTGCTCGACACGTCGGCACCGTCGTTCCGAGCTCCCGAAGCCGGCACCGTCTGGGACGAGACCACCCGCCTCTACACCTCGGGCACCACGGGCCGCCCGAAGGCCGTGCCCCTGTCGAGCCTCAACGAGACCCTGAGTGCGCACGACGTGATCATGCACCTGCCGCTGTCACCCCGGGACCGGACGCTGAACATGTCGCCCTGGTTCCACCGGGGCGGCGTGTACTGCGCGGGACCGAACCCGGTGTTCTACGTCGGGGCGGAAGCCGTCACCCTGCGGCAGTTCGACCCGGTGCGTGTCCTCGACCTGATCGAGGAGTCGAGCCTGACGTTCGTCGTCGGAGCTCCGACGAACCTGGAGCGCCTGGCGGACGAGCAGGAGGCGCGGCCCCGTGACCTGTCGAGCCTCACCGGCATCGTCACGATGGGGGCACCCTTCGAACGGCAGGCGGCGCTGCGGTACCAGCGGGTGCTCACCCCGAACATCTCGAACGGGTACGGCACGACCGAGACCTTCTGGAACACGTTCCTCCGCGGCTACGAACTGACCGCCAACGCGGGTGCTGCCGGGCGCGCGAACATCGACGACGACGTCGCCGTCGTGCAGGCCCTCGCCGGACGGCTCGCCGACCCGCGGGACCAGGTCGCGAAGGACGGCAAGGAGATCGGCGAGATCGCGATCCGGTCGATCAAGTCCGGGTACGCCTACGTGCACGACCCGGACGCAGAGCAGGCGAAGTTCCAGGACGGTTGGTTCTACCCGGGGGACCTCGCCACCTGGAACGAGGACGAGGTCGTCACGATCGTCGGCCGGAAGGACGACATGCTCATCTCCGGCGGCGAGAACGTGCACCCCGTGCAGGTCGAAGAGGTCCTCGCCGGTCACGCCGGGGTCGCGGACTCGATCGTGGTGGGGAAGGCGGACCCCGAGTGGGGCCAGGTCGTCGTGGCGTACGTCGTCCGTCGCAGCGGACAGCTGACCGATCCCGCTTCCGCGGCTTCGGCTCTCGACGCGCACTGCCGGGCGAGCACCGACCTCGCCGACTTCAAGCGGCCGCGCCTCTACGCCTTCGTCGACGAGTTGCCCTACACGGCCACCGGGAAGAAGCAGCACTTCGTGATGCAGCGCCGCACGTCCGACGACGCGGAAGCCGGCCTGTTCGTCCGCCCCTGAGTGCAGTGGCAGCAGCGCGGTGCAGTGGCGCCAGCGCGCAGACGGCCCGTCAGCGGAGTCGGCGGACGTGCACCGTTGCGACTCAGCGGGAGGTTCACACCGGTGCCGGCAGCTCCAGGCCCTTGAGCTCGCGCATCACGGAGTTGAGGTGCCACTGGTCGCGGAACAGCCCGTACCGGTCGCGGTCGGTGGTGACGATCTCCAGGTCGCGCCGCCGCTCGAGCAACGCGAGGTCGGAGTCCGTGACGGTGCGGACCATCGTCCACGGCAGCGGTTCGACGCGGACGGCGGTGCCGAACTCCGCCGACAGGCGCGACGTCAGGACCTCGAGCTGGAGCGACCCGATGACGCCGACCATCGGCGCCTGCGCGGTCCGACGCTCGGACTCGAGCAGCTGCACGACGCCCTCGCCGGCGAGCTGTTGCATGCCCTTGCGGAACTTCTTCGCGGTGCTCGGGTCGGTGGGCGCGACGGTGGCGAACAGCTCCGGCGCGAACCGGGGGAGCGGCTCGAACTCGACGGCCTCGTCGCTGTACAGGGTGTCCCCGGGGTGCAGCATCGTCGCGTTCACCAGACCGACCACGTCGCCGGGCCAGGCGACGTCGACGGTGTCGCGCTCCCGACCGAACACGCTGAGCGCGTGCTTGGTGTTGAACCGTCGGCCGGACTGCGCGTGGGTCAGCATCATGCCGCGGTCGAACCGGCCCGAGCAGATCCGGACGAAGGCGACCTGGTCGTGGTGGGCGGGGTCCATGTTCGCCTGCACCTTGAACACCTGGGCTGCGAAGGGCTCGGTGACCGGACGGGGCGCGCCGTCCTCGGTGCGACGCGGGAGCGCGGCAGGGGCGGTGTCGCGCAGGAAGCGCAGCAGGTCGACCGTGCCCAGGTGCTTGGTGGCGACGCCGAAGAACACCGGCATGCTCACGCGCGCGTGGAAGTCGTCCTGGTCGGGCAGCCCACGGACCTCGCGGGTGAGCTCGACCTCTTCCAGCGCGGTCGCCCACGCACTTCCGAACAGTTCGGCGGCCTCGTCCGCCGAGCGCTCGGTCGCGACCGGCAGGTGCCCACCGCCGGTGGACTCGTACGTGGTCAGGGTCCCGGTCGTGGTGTCGACCAGTCCCCGCAGGTCACCGGCCTCGCCGACCGGCCAGGTGACCGGCGTCGGGGCACGTCCGGTGCGCTCCTCGAGCTCGTCGAGCAGGTCGAGGGCTTCACGGCCGGGGCGGTCCCACTTGTTGACGACGGCGATGACGGGGATGTCGCGGGTGCGGCAGACCTCGAACAGACGGATCGTCTGCGCCTCCATGCCCTTCGCGGCGTCGATCAGCATGACCGCGCAGTCGACGGCCGCGAGCGCGCGGTAGGTGTCCTCGGAGAAGTCGGCGTGGCCCGGGGTGTCGACGACGTTGATGAGCGTGCCGCCGGCGTCGAGTTGGACGACGGCAGAGCTGATCGAGATCCCGCGGCTCCGCTCGATCTCCATCCAGTCGGACACGGTCGCGCGCCGGGTGGCCTTGCCCTTGACCGCACCGGCCTCGTCGATGGCGGAGGCCGCCAGGGTCAGCGACTCGGTGAGCGTGGACTTGCCAGCGTCCGGGTGGGCGATCACGGCGACGGTCCGACGGCGTTCGGCTTCCCGCTCGATCGTGCCGGCGGCGGCGGTGTCCGCCGGGGACGGACCGGTCACGCGTCGCCCCGCTCGTGGCGTCGACCGACGGCGTGACCTGGGTGTTCCGACTTCTGCACCCTCCGACGATACCGACTGCTCCGGACAGTCGACGAACCGGGGCCCTCCGGGAGGCGCGCCGGGTCCGGCGCGTTCCGGACGCCCGCGACCCCGCGACCGCCGCCGGGGTACCGCGACAGGGAACCCCTCTCCGGCACCTTCCGCCGTACCGTGGGCCCATGCCGAACGAGAACGAGGTACGGGACTTCCTGATGTCGCGGCGCGCGCGCATCGCGCCGGAGTCGGTCGGACTCCCGGGCGGTGCCGGTCGGCGGGTCCCGGGCCTCCGACGCGGCGAGGTCGCGGTCCTCGCCGGGGTGAGCGCCGAGTACTACGCGCGGATCGAGCGGGGGAACCTGGCCGGGGTCACCGACACCGTGCTCGACGCGATCGCCCGGACGCTGCGGTTCGACGACTCCGAGCGATCGCACCTGTTCGACCTGGCCCGGTCGGCGAACGTGTCACCGGTGCGCCGGGCCCGCACGAGCACCTCGGGGTCGGTCCGTCCGGGGCTCCGCTTCGCGCTCGAGGCGATGCGGGACGTCGTCGCCTTCGTGCAGAACGCCCGTCTCGACGTGGTGGCGATGAGCGACCTCGCCCGGGCGCTCTACAGCGACGTCGTCGAGACCGGAGGCGACCAGCCGAACTTCGCCCGGTTCGCGTTCCTGCACCAGGACCTGTCCCGTCGGCTCTACCCGGACTGGGAGGGAGCGGCGGACATCTCGGTCGCGATGCTGCGGACCGCGGCCGGCCGCCACCCCGACGACCGCGGACTGCGGGACCTGATCGGTGAGCTCGCGACGCTCAGCCCGGAGTTCCGGCAGAAGTGGGCGGCGCACGAGGTCCGGTTGCACACCCACGGCGTCAAGACCTTCCACCACCACGCGGTCGGTGACGTCCGGCTCCACTTCGAGAACCTGACGCCGGGCCTCGACAGCGAGCACAGTCTGCTCGTCTACGCGGCGGAGCCGGGCAGCACGGACGCCGAGTCCTTGCAGCTGCTGGCGAGCTGGGCCGCGACACGGGCGGCGGACGGTGCACGGGCGACGGGCGTGTCGGACGAGATGCGCGCCTCCCGACCGGCTGGTGTCGACCGAGACGTGCCCTGACAGGGCGTCCTCCGTCCGGTGGCCCCGCCGTACGGTCGATCCGGCCGCAGCACCGACAGGACGGACCCCGATGACGACCACCGCACCCACCCCGACGACGACCGGGGACACCCAGACCCGCATCCCGTGGAGCGCCCTCGTCGCCCTCGCCGCGATCGGGTTCCTGCTGCTGTCCGCCGAGACGATGCCGGCAGGGCTGCTGCCGCTGATGGCCCGGGACCTGGACACCGGTGAGGGTGTCATCGGTCAGTTCATCAGCGTCTGGGCGCTCGGCACCGTCGTGGTCACCGTGCCGGCCATCACGCTCACCCGCGGGATGCGCCGGAAGCCGCTGCTGCTCATGACCCTGACCTGCCTGGTGCTCGCGAACGCCGTGACCGCGATCTCGTCGGACGTCGTCGTCTCGCTCGTCTCCCGCTTCGTCGGCGGTGCGGCCACCGGCGTCCTGTGGGGGATGCTGGCCGCGTACGGGCGTCGGATCAGCCCGCCCTCCCGTGGTGGCCTGGCCCTGGCGATCGTGTCGACGGGTGCGCCGGTCGGTTTCGCCCTCGGCACACCACTCGGCGCCTGGGTCGGCGGGGTGCTGGACTGGCGCTGGTCCTTCGTCGGCATCTCCGTGCTCGGCGTCGTGCTGCTCGTCCTGGTCACGCTCCTGGTGCCGGACGTCGCGGGACAGCCCGCCGGCGGACGCCTGCCGCTGCAGCGGGTGTTCCTCCTCCGCGGTGTGCCGGTCGTCCTCGCCGTCATCTTCGTGTGGATGCTGGGCCACAACACGATCTACACGTACATCGCGCCGTTCCTGCGGGACACCGACACGGGTCTCTCGGCGGACCTGGTGCTGCTGGTCTACGGGGTCTGCTCGATCGGTGGCGTCGTCCTGACGGCGGTCCTGATCGACCGGTACCCCCGGGGGCTGCTGTGGGCGAGCCTCGGCGGCTTCGTCGTCGCTGCGGTGCTGCTCGTCGTCGGGCACGGATCAGCCCCGGTCGTCCTCGGTGCGGCCGTGCTGTGGGGGCTGACCTTCGGCGGTGCGGCGCCACAGTTGCAGAGCGCACTGACGATCGCGGGCGGCACGGAGTCGGACCTGGCGAACGCGTTCCTGCCGGTGGCCTTCAACCTCGCGATCTCCGCCGCCGGTCTGGTCGGCGCGCTGCTCATCGCGGTCTCGGGCGGGCTGGTCCTCGCGGTGTCCATGGCCGTCCTCGGGGCCCTGGCGCTGGTCGTGACGGTGGTCGGCCGGCAGACCTTCGCCGGTCGTGCCTGAACGGAGCCCGGCCTAGTACTCCGACTTCGCCGCGCAGGTCACCGTGTCGGCGGTCTGGCCGGACACCGAGTCCGGCAGCTCGGCCGCGGACGCGCTCGCCCGGGGCGTCGCCGGAGGCGTCGTCGTGCTCCCGGAGGCGGGCGGGGTGGTAGTGGCTGACGGGCTGGCGGGAGCCGACGGCTTCGCGGTGGGCGCGTCGGGATCGCGAACGGCGGAACGGCCGAGGCTGTTCGGGGCGAGCCGCACCGGTTCGTCGTCCTGCAGCGCAGCCGTCAGGGTCGCCGCGGGCCCCTCGGACACCAGGACCCGAGCCGGGTCCTCGGGGTCGTCGACGACCGGGAACTGAACGAACACCATGTTCGAGAGTCCGACGGTGTTGACCGCGAGTGCGAGGCGCGCCAGGGTCGCCGCGTCGTCGAGCGAATCCGACAGGACCATGTTCTTGAAGGCGGTGTCCGCGAGCCGCAGGACCTTCGCCGGGTTGGTGAGCGTGCCGGCGGAGACGGTCTGGCGGGCGAGGGCGGACATGAACGTCTGCTGGTTGCTGATCCGGCCAAGGTCGCTCGCGTCGCCGACGCCGTGTCGCGACCGGAGGAACGCAGCGGCCTCGGCCCCTCGGAGCTCGCGGTTGCCGGGCTGCAGGTCGAGCGCCGGGGTGACGTCGTCGTCCTTGATCGGCGTGGCGAGGCAGACCGTGACACCGCCGACCGCGTCGGCCATCCGGACGACCCCGTCGAAGGTGATCTTGCCCGCGTAGGCGATCTGCAGGCCGGTGAGCTTGCCGATGGTGCTCGCGACGCAGGCCAGGCCGTGCTGCTCGCCGCCGCGGGAGAGCGCCGTGTTGAGCATCGCGGCGGACGAGGCCGGGGTGACGGCACCGTCGTCGTTCGTGCACGCCGGGATCGGGACGACGAGGTCGCGCGGGAAGCTGATCACCGACATGTTCGAGTGGTCGGCCGAGATGTGCACGAGGATGTTGGTGTCGTTGTTGCCGACGCCGTTGCTGGCCTGCTGGTTCGCCGGGTCGTCGAACCCGGCACCCTGTCCGTCGCGGGTGTCGGTCGCGACGAGCAGCATGTTGACCTCGCCCGACTGGGCCGTCAGCGCGGGCGCCTTCTTCGCAGTGGTGCCGGGCATCGCGAGCGAGACGGACGGCTGGGCGCCCTGCAGGACCTGCCAGGTGGCGATGGCGGCGATCGAACCGGACCCCACCACGGCGACCGCGGCGACGACGGCGATGCCGCGCAGCACGAACCCGAACGGACCGCGACGACGCAGCCTGCCGTGCCGGATGAGCGGTGACGGGCTCGTCGACTGGTCCGCGTGCGCTCGTCCGTCGTCCGACATGCATCCCCCGGGGTCAGTCCGGGAGAGGTCCCGGTCCCGTCATCATGCCGGACCGCAGGGCTCCGCACCGTCGAGACACCTGAGAGACCGTCAGGCGGCGGCGCCCTCGTCCACCGCGAGCACCTCGGTCCGGAGCGCCGGGCAGTGCTCGGGACTCGGGTGCTCGGAGATGTGGATGACCTCGTCCAGCCGGTCCCGGGTCGCCGTCAGCTCGGCCAGCTGTGCGGTGATCCGGTCGCGTTCCTGCACGAGCAGGGCGAAGGACTCGGCCGTGGCTTCACCGGCGTCGACGCAGGGCAGGAGCCGGACGATGGTGCGGCTCGGCAGTCCGGCGGCGAAGAGCTGCTGCACGAGGCGGACCCGGTCCACGGCCTCCGTCCCGTAGGTCCGTTGCCCGGTGCCGGTCCGGGTGGCGGTGAGCATCCCCTGCTCCTCGTAGTAGCGGAGCGAGCGGACGCTCACCCCGGTCCGGGCAGCGAGGTCGCCGATGCGCATGTCGTCTCCGTTCGGGGCTTGCCCCTGACACTGATGTGAGGTCTTACCGTAACCGAGCCGCAGCGGGACGGACCCGTTCGGCGGAAGGAAACCACCATGGACATCACCGGATCCGTCGCCCTCGTCACCGGTTCGAACCGCGGGATCGGACGACACTTCGTCGAACAGCTCCTCGAACGCGGCGCGTCGAAGGTCTACGCCACCGCCCGGCGTCCCGACCTCGTCGACGTCCCCGGGGTCGAGGTGCTCGCCCTCGACATCACCGACCCGGCCTCGGTCGCGGCCGCCGCCGCAGCAGCCGGCGACGTCACGCTGCTGATCGACAACGCCGGCGTCTCGTCGTCCGGCTCGCTGCTCACCGACGACCTGGCGGACGCCCGCCGAGCCCTCGACACCCACCTCTGGGGAACGCTCGACATGGTCCGGGCGTTCGCGCCCGTCATCGAGCGGAACGGCGGGGGTGCGATCGTCAACGTCCTCTCCGCGCTCTCCTGGTTCTCGGCGCCGGGCGCGGGTGGGTACGCCATCGCGAAGGCCGCCGAGTGGAACATGACCAACGCCGTCCGGCTCGAGCTCGCCGGCCGGGGAGTCACCGTGCAGGGCCTCCACCTCGGCGCCGCCGACACCGACATGATGGCCGGCTACGACGGCCCGATGACCGACCCCGCGGACGTCGTCCGTGCGGCCCTCGACGGGGTCGAGCGGGACGCCACCGAGGTGCTGGTCGACGACTGGACCCGCCTGGTCAAGGCCTCCCTGGCGGGCGACCCGGTGGACTTCTCGGCGCAGATCGCCTGACCCGGTCAGCGCGTGCCGACCGGCACCGGACCGGGGAGACGACGGACGGGAGGCCCGTGGCGACACCGCCACGGGCCTCCCGTCCGTCGGGTGCATCAGTCCGCCAGCGCTGGTCGGTCAGCCCTTGAGGCCGGCGGAGGCCATCGTGGCGACGAACTGCTTCTGCGCGACGAGGAAGAGCAGGATCAGCGGCAGGGTCGCGACGACGTTGCCCGCCATGAGGAGCGACCAGTCGGTGCGCCGCACGCCCTGGAAGTTCGTCAGGCCGAGCTGCAGCGTGAAGGCGTCCTCGTCGTTGATCGCGATGAGCGGCCAGACCAGGTCGTTCCAGGACCCGAGCAGTGTGAACACCGCCAGGGTGGCCAGGGCCGGACGGGCGAGTGGCAGCACGATCCGGAAGAAGACCTGCAGCCGGCTGCAGCCGTCGATCATGCCAGCCTCCTCGAGTTCGGCGGGCAGCGACAGGAAGAACTGCCGCATCAGGAAGATGCCGAACGCCGACGCGAGCCACGGCACGATCGCGGCCCCGAGGTGGTCGACGAGGTGCAGTCGGGCGAACATGACGTAGGTGGGGATCATGAGCAGCTGCGACGGGATCATGATCGTGGCGAGGACGGCCAGGAACCCGAAGGTGCGGCCGGGGAAGCGCAGCCGGGCGAAGCCGTACCCTGCGAGCGAGCACAGGACCAGGTGCGAGACGATCGCCGACGCCGACACGATGACGGTGTTGAGCAGCCAGTGCAGGACGTCGCTCTCGGCGAAGAGCCGCTCGTAGCCGGACAGGGTGAACTGCGTCGGGATGAAGGACGGCGGGAACCTGTTGATCTCGGACGCGGGCTCGAGCGAGGTCGTGAACATCTCGATGAACGGCACCAGGAAGAGCAGCGAGATCGGCAGGAGCAGGAGGTGCCAGGGGCTGAACGGCAGGCGTCGCCGTCGCCGCGAGGTGGGTGCCCCGACGGCGTCGGCGCGGTCGGGACCGGGTACGAGGACGGGGACACGGGTCTCGGTGGACATCAGGGCGTGCTCCTTCCGGCGTGTCGCTGCGCGACCGTGACGATGACCGTGGTGACGAGGGTGAGGAAGAACAGGCCGTAGGCGATGGCGGAGCCGTAGCCGAACTGGAGGTTCTGGAACGCGACCTTCCAGAGGTGGTAGACGATCGTCTGCGTCGCGTCGAGCGGCCCTCCGCGGGTGGTCGCGTAGACCAGGTCGAAGAGCTGGACCGCCTGCAGGGTCTGGTAGACGGCGACGAACGAGGTGACCGGCCGCAGCTGTGGCCAGACGACCCGCCAGAAGGTCTGCCACGAGTTCGCGCCGTCGATCCGGGCGGCCTCGATGACCTCGCCGGGCACGTCCTGCAGTGCGGCGAGGTAGATCACCGTGGTGAACGCCGCCTGCCCCCAGAGCGACATCACGATGATGACGAGCATCGCCTCGCTCCGGTCCTCGAGCCAGCCCTGCTGCGGCAGGTGCAGGACCCGCAGGACGTTGTTCACGATGCCGAACTGCGGGCTGAACAGGTACGTCGTGAGGATCCCGGTGGCGGCCGCGGATGCGACGAACGGCACGAAGACCGCCGTGCGGTAGAGCCCGATGAACCGGATCTTGCGGTTGAGTGCCACCGCGAGGAACAGCCCGAGCAGGAGCGACGCCGGCACGAAGAGGACCGTGTAGAGCCCGGTGTGCAGGACGGCCGCTCCGAGCGAGGCATCGGTGGCCAGGTCCTGGTAGTTCTGCGTGCCGACGGCCGTCGCCGGGCTGAACCCGTCCCAGCTCTGGAACGAGAGCACGAGTGCCCACACGCCGGGGAAGATCGTCAGACCGAGGACGATGGCGAGCGCGGGGGCGACGAAGCCCCAGCCGGCTGCTGCCTCACGCCGGGACCGGGCGGACCGCCGACGGGCTGCGGCCTTCGCGGGCGTCTGCTCCCGCTGCCGGGGCGGCCGGATCGTGGAAGTGCTCATGTCGTGGCTCCTAGCCCTGTCGCAGTGCCTTGTCGGCGGCGACGGTCGCCTGCCGCAGCGTCTCGGCCGGGGTCCCCTCGCCCTGGAGCACCCGCGCGACCCCGTTGCCGACGGCTTCGGACAGGCCGTTGTAGCCGGGCACCGTCGGTCGCGCCTGTTCGGCGTTGGCGGAGTTCGCCTGCATGACGTCGAGCCCCGGCAACGCGGCGACCTGCTTCCGGAACGCGGCGCTGGAGGTCTCGCTCGAGCGGAGCGGCAGGTTGCCGACGGCGACGTTGAACCACTCGTCCTGTTCCGCCGAGGTCAACCACCGGGTGAACTCGGTCGCCCAGTGCGCGCGGTTCACGTCCTCGTTGTCGAACACCGTCCAGAGGTCCGGGCCCGACACGGTCTGGTGGTCGCCGTCGGTGCCCGGCAGCTGGACGACGCCGTACGAGGTCTTCGCCGTCTGCAGGGCCGAGAGTTGCCACGGGCCGGAGGTGATCATCCCGATCCGGTCGCTCGCGAACAGCTGCGCGGCCTTCGTGTCGGTCTGGTCGAGGTACACGCTGCGGTCGTCGACCGCCATGGCGCGGAGGAACGCGACCGCCTCGACCCCGGCCTTCGAGTCGAAGGCGGACTGTTCGCCGTCCTCGCTGAGGATCGCGCCGCCGTTCTGCCAGAGGTGTGGCCAGAGCTGCCAGGTGGTCTCCTCGCTGCCGGAGACCGAGTAGCCGTACCCGTAGGTGTGGCTGTCCGCGTCCGTCAGTCGCTTCGCCGCACGCCGGAAGTCGGTCCAGGTCCAGTCCGCGGTCGGGTACGCGACGCCGGCCCGGTCGAACACGGTGGTGTTGTAGAGCAGCGAGATGTTGTCGACGACGGCGGGGAACCCGATCACCTTGCCGCCGGTCGGTTGCGCGGTCTCCCGGGCCGCCGACGAGAACTCGTCCCAACGGACCTCCGGATCGGACACCACGTCCCGGAGGTCGAGCGTCCGACCGGAGCGCTCGAGCTGGCTCGCCCAGGAACCGAACGTGTAGGAGATGTCGGGGGAGTCGTGGCCGGCGAACGACGCCGCGAGTTTCTGGAGGAGCTCCTCGGTCGACGAGGCACCGGAGGACATGTCGATCGTGACGTTCGGGTGCTCCTCCTCGAACTCCGCGACGAGGCGCTGCAGGAGCTTCTCGGCCCGGTCGCTCTGGCCGGACCACATGGTGATGGTGACCGGTGCGTCGGTGTCGAGCACGGTCGCCCCCGGGGAAGCGCAGCCGGCGACCATCGTCGTCGTGACCGCGAGGGCGACACCGAGCACGAGGCCCTTCAGCCGTCTGGTCGATGGTCGGAGGGTGGACGTCCGTCGTCGTGTCGGCACCGAGAACTCCTTCGTGATCGAACCGTGGGATGGGTCGTGGAGGCATACTGTGTGGTTTTGAGCAGTTGTCGCAATGAACGACCAGAAACGCGCAGTCCAGTTGAGCGAAAGGGAATCCGTGACGCACTTCCTCGAGTCCGCCCCGATCCTCCGGACCGGGTCGTCGAAGCGGTCCAGCCGCAAGATCGCGATCATCACGGCCGTTCGCGAACGTCGGAGCGTCGGGCTCGACGACCTGGTGCGGGCGTTCGGGGTGTCCGCGGCGACGATCCGGCGAGACCTGGCGGACCTCGAGGACCAGGGGCTCCTCGCCCGGACACACGGCGGAGCGCGGACCCTGTCACCGGCGTCCGAGGTCCCCGTCGGGCTGCGGGACTCCCAGTACCGCGACGCGAAGCTGCTCATCGCCCGCTGCGCCGCGACCCTGCTGCCCGAGGGGCCCTGCGCCGTGGCGATCGGCGGTGGCACCACGGCCGCCGGGGTCGCGCGTGCGCTGATGTTCCGGGCAGACCTCACCGTGGTCACGAACTCGGTGACGACGGCGTCGGAGATCGGCGGCCGGCCGAACCTCACGGTGGTGGTCACCGGCGGCGTCGTCCGCGGGCACTCCCTCGAACTGGTCGGTGCGCTGGCGGAGAGCACCTTCAACGCCGTCACCGTGGGGACGGCGATCCTCGGCATGGACGGTGTCAGCGTCGCGGGCGGGGCGACGACGCACGACGGGACCGAGGCGCGGACGAACAGCGTCATGGCGCGTCGGGCTCACCGGGTCGTGGTGGTCGCCGACTCATCCAAGATCGGCCGGGTCACCACGGCCCGGGTCGCCGACCTCGGCGACGTGGACGACCTGGTGACCGACGACGCGGCGGATCCCGACGAACTCGACCGCATCCGGCGGCACGGCGTCCGCGTCCACACGGTCAGCGTGCCGCCGCCGCGCTGACCCGCACCCGGCCGAACCGGTCCCGCCCGGCGAGGTGCGGCGCGGAGACGATCGTAGGAGCAGCTGCGGCATCGACGACGGAAGCGAGCACCGTGACTGCGCGGCGCTGGTGGTGCGTCGTCGGGGGTCGGCGGTCCGATGTCCACGAGGTCCGGGGGAGAATGAGCCCGTGGACGGTCAGGGACAGCAGCCGCGATGGCGGAAGACGTGGTCGACGGTGCAGGTCGGGGTGTTGTCCGCGGCCGTGGTCGGGTGCATCGTGCTCCTGCTGACCGGGGACGGGACGCTCGACCGGGTCTACGCGGTCGCGCTCGTGTTCTTCGGCATCGCCCTGCTCGGGCACGTCACCTTCCTGGTGCTCACGGCGCGGGCCGAGCGGGGACGCTGAGCGGACGACCGCGCACACGTCCACCCGCACCCTGTCAGGCTGTACTCCCCATGGAACTCATCGCGCCCGAACTCGTCGTCGTGCTCGTGGTCGCGATCGCCGTCGCCACCGCCGTCTCGAACCGGCTGCGCGTCGCGCCCCCGGTCCTCCTGCTCGCCTTCGGGGCCGCGATCGCCTTCATCCCGGCGTTCGGGAAGCTGGAGCTGCCCGCCGACGTGGTGCTCTTCCTGTTCCTGCCGGCACTGCTCTACTGGGAGAGCCTGACGATCTCGCTCCGGGAGATCCGGAACAACCTGCGCGGCATCGTCCTGATGGGCACGCTCCTGGTCGTGCTCACCGCCGGCGGTGTGGCGACGCTGCTGCACCTGCTCGGGATGCCCTGGGGCCCGGCGTGGGTGCTCGGTGCGGCGGTCGCGCCGACGGACGCCACCGCGGTCGGTGCGCTGACCCGGTCGCTGCCACGTCGGAACACGACCGTCCTGCGCGCGGAGTCCCTGGTGAACGACGGGACGACGCTCGTCATCTACGGCATCGCGGTCGCGGTCACGGCGGGGGAGCAGGAGCTCACCGTCTGGAACGTGTCCGGCATGCTGCTCCTGTCCTACGTCGGTGGGATCGCGGCCGGACTCGTGACGTCGTGGCTCGGGATGCTCGTCCTCCGTCGGATCCACGCGGTCGTGCTCGAGAACCTGCTGACGCTGCTGGTGCCGTTCGCCGCCTTCCTCGCCGCCGAGGCGGTGGGTGCCTCCGGCGTCCTCGCGGTCGTGGTGGCAGGGCTCGTCGTCAGCCAGGTCGCGCCGAAGCTCGACCGGGCCGAGACGCGCCAGCAGGTGCGGTCGTTCTGGTCCTTCAGCACCTTCCTGCTCAACGGCGCCCTGTTCGTGCTGGTCGGGATCGAGGCGACGATCGCCGTCCGGGAACTCGCCGGCAGTGAGATCGTGATCGGCCTCGGGCTCATCGGCGCCGTCTCCGTCGCCGTCGTCGTGCTGCGGTTCGCGTTCCTCAACCTCTCGTGGGGCACGATCCGTCTCGTCACGCTGCGGACGGGAGGGTCGCCCCGCGAAGGACACCGCGACCGGCTGGTCAGTGGGTTGACCGGGTTCCGCGGCGCCGTCTCGCTCGCCGCCGCCGTGGCCGTCCCGCGGCTGGTCGAGAGCGGTGGCGCGTTCCCGGACCGCGACCTCATCGTGTTCGTCACCGCGGGCGTCGTGGTGGTCACCATCGTCGGGCAGTCGCTCGTGCTGCCGGCCGTCGTGCGCTGGGCGTCCTTCGACGGCAGCGGCGAGGTCCTCGAGGAGCGCCGATCCGCTGAGCGCACGGCACTCGAGGAAGCCCTCGACGCGCTGCCGCGGTTGGCTCGGAAGACCGGTGCCGAGGCGGAGATCGTCGACCGGATCCGCGAGGACTACGAGGGTCACCTGGCGCTCGTCAAGGCCGAGGAGAGCGAGGACGACGAGCACCCGCTGCTGGTCCAGCGCGGCGCGGCGGTCGAACTCGAGCTCGCACTCGTCCGGCTGAAGGCGGCGACGGTCCTGCGGTTGCGCGACCAGGGTGAGATCGACGACCTGGTGCTGCGGCAGGTCCGCGCCGAGTACGACGCCGAGGAGACCCGACTGCTCCGGCTCGACCAGCGCGGCTGACGATCCGTCCGCCTCCTTACGGCTGGCGGGCGTCCGCCGATAGTGCGTACTGACCACCCACGGACGGGCGGTCGAACACCTGCCCCACGGACGGCGGCGGGTCGATCGAGAACCAGGACGGGCCATGATCGTCGTCACGCGACTGAACGGCAGCGGATTCGCTGTGAACCCCGATCTCGTGGAGCGCATCCAGGAGACGCCGGACACGACGCTCATCATGGTCGACGGGGCGAAGTACATCGTCCGCGAGTCGCTGGCCGAGGTCATCGACCGCATCGCCGGGTACCGAGCACGCATCGTCAGCATGGCGTACGGCACCGACCTGCCCGTCGGCCGCGACGGCACCGGCCCACAGCCGACCCTCGCCCCGGTCGCTCCGCTCCGCATCCAGGACGGAGGTCGCTGACGTGGACATCGCGACCATCATCGGCATCCTCCTGGCCTTCGGCGCACTCTTCGGCATGGTCGAGATGGAGCACGTCGAACTCGGCGGTCTGTTCCTCCCCGCGCCGATGCTCCTGGTGTTCGGCGCCACCATCGGCTGCGGCATCGCGAGCACCACGCTGAAGGACGCCCTCTCGGCGTTCAAGTCCGCGCCGAAGGCGTTCACCGGCAAGGTCACCCCGCCGCAGGCCGTCATCGACGACGTCGTCGGACTGGCCGAGACCGCCCGCTCGAACGGCCTGCTCGCGCTCGAGCAGGAGGCCGACAAGCACGACGACCCGTTCATGAAGAAGGCACTGCAGAACATCGCCGACGGCACCGACGGCGACGAGCTGCGGATCCTGCTCGAGGACGAGATCGAGTCGAACGCCGCGCCGATGCGGAGCGCGAGCGCGTTCTTCATGGGGCTCGGCGGCTTCGCCCCGACCGTCGGCATCATCGGCACCGTCGTCTCGCTGACCCACGTCCTGGCGAACCTCGGCAAGCCGGACGAGCTCGGCCCGCTCATCGCCAGCGCCTTCGTCGCGACGCTGTGGGGCCTGCTCACCGCCAACTTCCTCTGGCTGCCGATCGGTGGGAAGCTCCGGAAGCTCGCCCAGCTCGAGTCGGACCGGCAGACACTCCTGATGGAGGGCCTCCTGGCCGTGCAGGCCGGCAGCCAGCCACGGCTCCTCGGTGAGCGCCTCACCGCGATGGTGCCGCCGAGTGCCCGTGGTGCCTCGGGCAAGAGCGCCAAGGTCAAGGCCGGCGCCGACGACCAGCAGCTGGCGGCCTGAGCATGAGCGCCAACCCCCGGGGGCGCGGGCGCGGTCGCAAGAAGGGCGGCCACGACGAGGCCGAACACCCCGACGAGCGCTGGATGGCCTCGTACATGGACATGATCACGGTCCTGATGTGCATGTTCCTCGTGCTGTTCGCGATGTCGACCGTCGACCAGGAGAAGTACATCGCGCTGAAGAACTCGCTCGCCACCGGGTTCGGCGAGGTGAAGTCGCAGAAGGTCGACACCGCCTCCGGCACCGTCGTCACGAAGGACCAGGTCGAGGACGGCTCCGGCTACGCGACGGACAAGGCGCAGGCGGACCACTCCACCGCGGCCTCGGGGACGAAGGACACCAACGTCGACCCGGCGTCCACCGTCGTGCCGCAGACCGCGACCGAGGCGGACGTCAAGGCCGCGCAGGAGGAGCTCGACGACCTCGAGGCGATCGAGGCCGCGATCAAGGGCAACCTCGACAAGGCGGGTCAGAGCTCGAACGTGCAGTTCACGGTCGACGCCCGCGGACTCACCGTCCGGCTGATCGGCAGCGAGACGTACTTCGGCACGAACAGCGCCGACCTGTCGGACCAGGCGAAGCGGATCATGGACGCCATCGCCCCGGTCCTCCGCGGCGCCGACCACGACGTCAGCGTCGAGGGACACGCCGACAGCCGGAACTCCACCGCCCCGTACGCCACGAACTGGGAGCTCAGCGCCGCCCGCGCGACCGGGGTGCTCCGCGACCTCGTCGAACGGGGCGGGATGCCGGCCGCCCGGATCCAGTCCGTCGGCTTCGGGTCCAGCCGGCCGCTCGCGAAGGGCTCCACGGACACCGACCTCGCGTTGAACCGCCGCGTCGACATCGTGGTCCTGTCGAACGCCGACCAGGACGTCAGCGCCCTCATGCCGAGCCTCGCGGAGGCGCAGGACGGAGCCCGCTCCGGGTAGGCGCGACCGTCGCCCCAGAAGAGGGGCCAGAGCTGACGGCCGTCCCCCGGCGGCCGAGAGTACGACTCGTGACCGAGACCCTGACCGCGCCCGAGGTGTACGACTTCGCGCGCCCGTCGACGCTCGCTCGCGAGCACGCCCGGGTCCTCGAGCTGGCCTTCGAGACCTTCGCGCGGCAGTGGGGCACGCAGCTGACCGCGAAGGTCCGTGTCCTCAGCCAGGTCGCGTGCGAGCAGGTCGCGATGATGACCTACGACGAGTACGCCGCCTCACTGCCCGCGCTCACCGGGATGGTGCTGCTGCCCATCGAGGGCGTCACCGCCAAGGGCGTCCTGCAGGTCCCGCTCGACGCCGCCCTGACCTGGGTGTCACACTCGCTCGGCGCCTCGAAGCCGCTGCCGACACCCGAGCGGACGTTCACCCCGATCGAGCAGGCCCTCGTGCGCCGCCTGGTCGAGGACGCCCTCGACGACCTCCGCTACTCCCTCGGCGGGCTGCTCGACCAGCCCGTCACCGCCGGGGCCTTCCAGTTCAACAGCCAGTTCGCCCAGGCCGCCCAGAAGTCCGACCTGATGATCGTCGCGTCGTTCGAGATCCGGGTGGGGGAGCGCATCGCCGCCGGCACGCTCGCCCTGCCCGCCGAGGCCGTCCTGCCCCAGCTCGTCGACCGCCCGGCCGACGTCTCGACCGCCGACGCGAAGGCACTGCTCGACGCGCAGCTCGCGTCGGTGCCGGTCGGCGTCTCGCTCCGCTTCGCCCCGGCCACCGTCCTGCCGGCACAGGTCCTCGGCCTCGCCGTCGGCGACGTCCTGCCGCTGCCACACCCGCAGCACCGCCCGCTCACCATCTCCGTCGACGGTGAACCCGTCGGCACCGCCGCCGTCGGCGCGAACGGCTCGCGGCTCGCGGGCGTCGTCGTCACCACCACCGCATCGGAGCCGTCCGCATGACCGCCGTCACCGCCACCCTGCACACGACCGCCGCCGAGGCGCTCGCCAGCGCACTGCCCACCGCCGTCCCGCTGGTGGCCGTCGCCCAGCCGGGAGGCCCGTCCGCCGACCTGCAGGCACGTGCCGCCGACGCCGTGGTCGCCTCCTTCGTCGGTGGCGTCTCCGCGGACCTCGCCGTGGTGCTGCTCGACCTCGCCGCCATCACGGCAGCGGGCGGCGTCGACTCCGGCCTCGTGTCCGTCGCCGACGTCCTCCGCCCGTCCCTCGAGGCCGCGGTCGCCCCGTTCGGTGCCGGCGTGCTCGGTGAGGGCCGCCGCGACTCCGCCGTCGCCCTGGTCGCCGACCCGGAGGCGGTGGTGTTCGCCCTGACCGCCGCCGGGCAGCCGATGGGCTGGATCGCGATCCGGATCCGCGAGAACGGCACCGTCGCCGAGCCGATCGCGGCCGCGCCGGTGTTGTCCGCGGGCAACCTCGGCCGCATCAACAGCGTCGAGATGACCCTCACCGTCGAGATCGGTCGCACCCGGATGTCGGTGCGGGACGTGCTCGGCATGGAGCCCGGTGCCGTCGTCGAACTCGACCGCTCCGCCGGTGCCCCCGCCGACGTGCTCCTCAACGGGCGGCTCATCGCGCACGGCGAGGTCGTCGTCGTCGACCAGGACTACGCCGTCCGCATCACCAAGATCCTCGACGTCGCCGAGACGGTCTGACCCGGTGGACACGCTCGTCATCGCACTCCGCGTCGCACTCTCCCTCGGTGTCGTGCTCGCCCTCATGTGGGTGCTGCACCGCCGCATGCAGAAGGGGCAGTTCGGCGCGGGACGCACCCGGGGGCGTCGTTCGGCGTCACTCGAGGTCGTCGCCCGTCAGGGCATCGGCGGCAAGGCGAGCGTGGTCGTGGTCGACGTCGACGGGGAGCGGCTCGTCCTCGGTGTGGCCGAGCACGGTGTGACGCTCCTCACGAGCGGCCAGGCGCCCGCGCCGGAGCTCACGATCGTGACCGGTCCGGTCGCGCTGCCGACGGCGGACGCGTTCCGTGCGGAGCTGGACCGACAGGACGAGGGCCGGTCGGGCCTCCAGTCCGAGACCGACACCGACACCGACACCGCCGAGTCGCTGCCGCTGCGGCCGCGCGGCCGACGTGCCGCCCCGCGGACGAACGCGGTCGTCCCGACCGCCACGCAGCTGCAGGGCTCGGTCCTCTCCGCGGACACCTGGCGCCAGGCGGCATCGGCGCTCCGCTCCCGGCGGACCGGGTGAGCGCGGCCCGCACGGGCAGGGTGCTGCTGTTCGTCCTCCTCGGACTGACGATGGTGGCTGGCTTCCTGATGCTCACCACGACCGGCGCCCACGCGGCCGGTGTGGTCCAGCCGACCGCCCCGGCGGCGCCGACCGCCCCGCCGACGCCGTCCACCGGCGGCTTCAGCGTCGACGTCAACGGCCCCGACGGCACGCCGTCCTCCGCCGTGGTCACCCTGATCGGGATCACGCTGCTCAGCGTCGCCCCGGCGCTGCTGCTGATGATGACCTCGTTCACCAAGATCTTCGTCGTCCTCGCCATGACCCGGAACGCGCTCGGCCTGCAGTCGATCCCGCCGAACCAGGTGATCGCCGGACTCGCGCTGTTCCTGTCGCTGTTCGTGATGGCACCCGTCATCGGGCACGTCAACGACGACGCCCTGCAGCCGTACCTGGCCGGGCACCTCGACTTCCAGCAGGCCGTCGAGATCGGCACCAAGCCGCTCCGGACGTTCATGCTGCACCAGACCCGCGACGAGGACGTCGCCCTCATCACCCGGGCTGCCGGTCAGGCGAACCCGAAGGACATGTCCGCCGTGCCGATGACGACGGTCATCCCGGCGTTCATCATCTCGGAGCTCCGCAGCGCGTTCATCATCGGGTTCGTCATGTTCATCCCGTTCCTGGTGATCGACCTCGTCGTCTCCGCAGCCCTGATGTCGATGGGCATGATGATGCTCCCGCCGGTCATGATCTCGCTGCCGTTCAAGATCCTGCTCTTCGTGCTCGTCGACGGCTGGGGCCTCATCATCACGTCGCTGATCGAGAGCTACCACGTTGTCTAGCCGCACCTCGCTGCTCGGCGGAGCACTGCCCGGGAGGCACGCGTGAACCAGCAGGCGGTCATCGACCTCACCCTCCAGGCGCTCCTCGTCGCCGGCAAGCTCGCGGCACCCGTGCTCATCACCTCGCTCGTCGTCGGCTTCGCGATCTCGCTGTTCCAGTCCGTGACGCAGATCCAGGAGGTCACGCTCTCGTTCGTGCCGAAGGCCCTGGCCGTGGCGATCGCCCTGGTCGTCTGCGGCAACTGGATGATCTCCGAGATGATCGCCTTCACCCACGTGGCGTTCGACATGATCCCGAAGCTGCTCGGGAGCGGCTGATGGACCTGGTCTTCGACGCCGCCCGACTCGAGGGCACGATGCTCGCCGGCGTCCGGCTCGTCGCGTTCTTCGTGGTCGCCCCGCCGTTCTCGTACAAGGCGTTCCCCGGCGTCGTGAAGGTGATCCTCGGCCTGGGGCTCGCGATCGGCGTCGCCCCGAAGGTCACCGCCGGGTACGAGCAGCTCGACACGGCCGCGTTCCTCGTCGCCCTCGTCACCCAGCTGCTCGTCGGACTGGTGCTCGGCTTCATGGTGTACCTGGTGTTCGCGGCCGTGCAGTCCGCGGGCGCGCTCGTCGACCTGTTCGGCGGGTTCACGCTCGCGCAGGCGTACGACCCGCAGTCGCAGGTGAACGGCGCCCAGTTCACCCGGCTGTTCCAGATGGCCTCGCTCGCGTTGCTGTTCGCCTCCGGCGGGTACCAGCTGATCATCGGCGGGCTGGTCCGGTCCTTCGACGGTGTGCCGCTCGTGGACGGCCGGTTCCCGATCGACGGGATCGCGCCGATGCTCGTCGCGGCGTTCGGGCAGATGTTCCTCGCGGCACTGCAGATCGCCGGCCCGCTCGTCGTCGTGCTGTTCCTCGCCGACGTCGGCCTGGGCCTGCTCACCCGCGTCGCCCCCGCCCTGAACGCGTTCCAGATGGGCTTCCCGATCAAGATCGGCCTCACCGTCCTGTTCGCCGGCGCGCTCTTCATGGCCCTGCCGAGCGTCGTGTCGTCCCTCACGGGTGACGCCGTCCAGGCGATCACGGGCAGGGGGTGACGGCATGTCGGACAGTGGAGAACGCTCCGAACAGGCATCCGACAAGCGGATGCGCGAGGTGCACCGCAAGGGGCAGCTCGGCCGGTCGCAGGACCTCAGCGCCTGGATCGGCATCGCCGTCGCCGCGCTGATGGTCCCGTCCACGATCGGGCACGCCTCGGCGGCCGGGCAGCAGCAGCTGCACGCCGTGACCCTCGTCATCGCTGACCCGAGCATCGGCACGATGCGGCACGTCCTCGACGACGCCCTCGCCTCGATCGGCAGCACGATCGGCCCGATGCTCGCCGTCGTCGCCGTCGCGGTGCTCGCCGTCGCGGTCGCCCAGGGTGGGGTGCACATCAAGAAGCTCACCCCGGAGCCGGACCACTTCGATCCCGTGGCCGGCGTGAAGCGGGTGTTCGGTACGCAGGCGCTCTGGAACGGGGTGAAGGCACTGCTGAAGACGGCGGTCGTCGGTCTCGTGCTGTGGTTCGCCGTGCAGGGACTCGTCCCCGTGCTCATGTCGAGCGGCTCGCTGCCGCTGACGAGCGTCCTCGAAGCTGCCGGAGCCGGCGCGGGCACCCTGCTCCGTGCCGCGATCGCCGCCGGGCTCGTCCTCGCCGCGCTCGACGTGTTCGTCGTCATCCGCCGGAACCGCAAGCGGACGATGATGACCAAGCGCGAGGTCAAGGACGAGAACAAGCAGGCCGAGGGTGACCCGCTCGTGAAGTCGCAGCGTCGCTCCCGCCAACTCGCCGCCAGCCGGAACCGGATGATCGCCGCGATCGGCACCGCCGACGTCGTGATGACCAACCCGACGCACTACGCCGTCGCGATCAGGTACGAGGCCGGCAAGTCCGCACCCCGGGTCGTGGCGAAGGGCGCCGGACCCGTCGCCGACGCCATCCGCCTGAAGGCCACCGAGGAACGGGTGCCGATGGTCCAGGACATCCCGCTCACCCGTGCCCTGCACGCCGCGTGCGAGCTCGGGCAGGAGATCCCCGTCGACCTCTACACACCCGTCGCCCGCGTCCTGTCGTTCGTGATGACGCTCGCCGCCCGCGGTGCCACCGCCGGCACGCACACCCCGCCCCGCCCCACCACCCCGGAGGAGGTCGCCACCGTGCTCGACCCGACCACGCTCAGCGGCGACGTCCGACCCCGCAAGCTCCGGACCCCGCGTCCCGTCACCGAACCCACTCCCGGAGAGGCCCTCCCCGCATGAAGCGCGCCGACCTGCCGAAGTTCGCCGTACCGGTGCTCATCGTCGGCATCATCCTGCTGTTGATCCTGCCGGTGCCACCGTTCCTGCTGGACGTCCTGATCATCTGCAACATCCTGCTGGCGCTGGTGATCCTGCTCACGACGCTGTTCGTGAAGAAGCCGCTCGACTTCTCGGTGTTCCCGTCGCTGCTGCTCGTCGCGACGCTGTTCCGGCTCGGGCTCAACGTCGCCTCGACCCGCCTCGTGCTCGCGCAGGGCTTCGCGGGCGACGTCATCCAGGCCTTCGGGCACGTCGCCGTGGCCGGCTCGGTCATCATCGGCGCGGTCATCTTCCTCATCCTCGTGGTGATCCAGTTCGTCGTCGTCACGAAGGGCGCCGAGCGCGTCGCCGAGGTCGGTGCGCGCTTCACCCTCGACGCGATGCCCGGCAAGCAGATGGCCATCGACGCCGACCTCAACGCCGGACTCATCACGGACGAGCAGGCCAAGGAGCGCCGCGCGTCGGTGTCCGCCGAGGCCGACTTCTACGGCGCGATGGACGGCGCGTCGAAGTTCGTCAAGGGCGACGCGATCGCCGGCATCCTGATCCTCGTCATCAACCTCGTCGGCGGCATCGCGATCGGCATGCTGCAGAACGGCATGTCGATCACGGACGCGCTGTCGCACTACGGCATCCTCACCATCGGTGACGGCCTGGTGTCACAGATCCCCGCGCTCCTGATGGCCGTGTCGACCGGCATGATCGTCACCCGCTCCGGGGCCGAGTCCGACATCGGCACGTCGGCCTCCGACCAGCTGTCGCAGTCTCGGACCGCCCTGATGATCGCCGGCGCTGCCGCGATCGCGATGGGGTTCATCCCCGGCATGCCGATCCTGCCGTTCCTGCTCATCGGCGCGACCCTGCTCTTCACCGGGTGGCGGATCGGTCAGAACGCGAAGCGTGCCGCCGCCACGGCCGCCGAGCAGCAGGCACTCGCGGCCGCCGCACCGGCGAGCGACACCCCCGAGGACCTCCTCGAGCAGATGCGCGTGCACGCCCTCGAGATCCTGCTCGCCCCCGACCTCGTCGACATGGTCTCCGGCGCCTCCGACGACCTCCTCGGCCGGGTCCGGGCACTCCGCCGCAAGATCGCCATCGACATGGGGATCGTCGTCCCGCCGGTTCGGACCCGGGACAGCATCGACCTGCCGCCCTCCACCTACGCCATCCGGATCGCCGGGGTCGAGGCCGGTCGCGGCACCGCGCCCGCGCGGAGCGTCCTGGCCCTCGGCGAACAGCTCGACGGCCTGCCCGGTGACCCCACCGTCGAGCCGGTGTTCGGCCTCGCTGGCAAGTGGGTCCCCGCGGAACTCCGGCACGCCGCCGAGATGACCGGCGCGACCGTCATCGACCGCGTGTCCGTGCTGGTCACCCACCTGCAGGCCGTGATCGGCGACAACGCTGCCCGGCTGCTCACCCGCGAGGACGTCAAGGTCCTGGCCGAGGGGGTCAAGCAGGTCAACCCCGCCGCCGTCGAGGAGCTCGTCCCCGGGATGCTCTCGATGGCCGAACTGCAGCGCGTCCTGCAGGGGCTGCTCGCCGAGCGGGTGCCGATCAACGACCTCGGCCGGATCTGCGAGGCGCTGACCCTCCGCGCGAAGGTCTCCACCGACCCCGAGGGCCTGGTCGAGTCGGCTCGCGCCTCGCTCGGTCCGGCACTGGCCGCCCGACACCTCGACGGCACGGTGCTCCGTGTCATCATGATCGACCCGGTGCTCGAGCAGGCGATGCTCGAGGGGCTCCGGCCGTCCGAGCAGGGCAGCCAGATCCTCCTCGACGCGCACCGGATCGAACAGGTCCTGGGCTCCGTCCGGGACTCGGTCCGCGCCGTCGAGGACCAGGGGCTGTCCGCCGTCCTGGTCTGTGCACCCCAGCTCCGTCCGGCCGTGCACCGCATGGTGTCGGCGCAGGCGAACGGGCTGCCGGTGCTGTCGTACCAGGAGGCGACCGCCGCGGGCTCCACCATCGAGACCGTGGGGGTGGTCCGTGCCGCCGATCCGATCGCAGCGTAGCGGCGCGACGCTCGACGAGGTCCGCGCCGGCGTCCTCGCCGAGTTCGGCCCCGGCGCGCGCATCGTCTCCGCCGAACGCGTCACCACGGGCGGCGTGGCCGGGCTGTTCCGGAAGGCCCATGTCGAGGCCGTCATCGAGGTCCCCGACCCGCTCGACCCGCCGACCGCCCGCGTCGCGATCGCCTCCTCCCCGGCCAAGCGCGTGGGCATCGCGGCGCTCCTCGCCGACGCCGAGGCAGCCGAGTCCCGCATCGCCGGCTCCGACGGCACCGCCACCGTCCGGGCGGACGCCTTCGCGTCGGTCCTCGACGGTTTCGCCGCGGACGGACTGGCCCCGCCGCGCCGGGCCGCCGCCCGACCCGCCGGGGTCGAGCCGGGCCTCCCGTCCGCGACCGACGGTGCGGTCCCGTCCGTGACCAGCCTGCCGGGAGGCCCGGACACCGACCCCTGGGCCGACCTGCGCGCCGAGATGCTCGCCCCCGCGACCAGCGGCGTCCCCGCCGCTCCGGCGCCCGCACCCGCGGTCCGCTCGGCAGACGGTGACCTCGTCCTGCTCGTCGGCCGCGCCACCGACGTCGACGCCGCCGCCGGGGTGTTCGCGAGCCGGCACGGCCTGCGTGCCACAGCGGCCTCGGACCGGCGGAGCGGCATCCTCGCCCGCGCCGACGCCGTACGGGACGGCGTCGCACTGCTCGCGGTCGCGGCGTGGACCGACGTCGCGACCACCACGTCACTCGCGCCGGACCAGGTGTGGGTCGTCGTCGACGTCGGGCGGAAGCACGAGGACGCGGTCACGATGCTCGGGGCCGTGGTCGAGGTGGGCGTCCCGATCGCGGGCGTCCTGGCGATCGGCGCCGAGGAGACGAGCACCCCGGAGACCGTCCGCCTGCTCGGGGTCCCGGTCCGGACGCTCTGACCGATGCTCGCCGCCGCCTGGTGCTCGTCGCTGCCGGGCTGGCGGCGGGGGAGTCGCTAGGCTGGTGCGGTGCTGGTACTCACGCGGAAGGTCGGCGAGCGGATCCTCATCGGTGACGACATCGTCATCACGGTGCTCGACTCCCGCGGTGACGGCGTCCGCATCGGGATCGACGCCCCGCGTGGCGTGAAGATCCAGCGCGAAGAGGTCGTCCGTGCCGTCGCCGAGGCGAACGTCGCCGCTGCCGCAGGCGCCGACGACGACGCCGAAGCACGCCTGCGGGCCGCACTCGGCGCCCCGCGGCCCCCCGCTGCCGACTGACGCGCTGCGGCCTGCTGCCGCGGCGCCGCCCGGCTGCGCCCAACGGCATCCGGCTCGAACCGCGGTGTCCCGCGGTTCGCCCGGGTTCCTGTTGTGCGGGTCCTCGCCGCGCCAGCTGGCGGCAGCCCGGCGGTACCCCGGCGGCAGTGCCGCCCGCCCGCCGGCCGGGCGCGGCGCCGTTCGGCTGCGCCCAACGGCATCCGGCCCGAACCGCGGTGTCCCGCGGTTCGGGCCGGTTCCTGTTGTGCGGGTCCTCGCCGCGCCAGCTGGCGGCAGCCCGGCGGTACCCCGGCGGCAGTGCCGCCCGCCGGCCGGCCGAGCGCGGCGCCGTTCGGCTGCGCCCAACGGCATCCGGCCCGAACCGCGGTGTAGCGCGGTTCGGGCCGGTTCCTGTTGTGCGGGTCCTCGCCGCGCCGGGCGCTGCGCGCGCCGCGCGCGCCGCGCCGGGCGCCGCGCCGCGCGCCTACGGCCGGGGCTTCTTCTCCTGCTCGGGGAGCCGACCCGCAGCACGCTCGGCGGCGTACCAGGCGCGGGCCTCGTCCTGCCGTGCCTGCTCGGCACCGGCAGCGATGGGGGAGCGGACGTGCGCCGGCTCGTACCCGAAGGACTCGATGAGCTGCGGGACGACCGGACGGATCCGCGCCACGAGCCGGTCGACGTACGCCGAGACCGCTCGGGCACGCTGCGCCGAGAGCCGACCGTGCAGCAGGTGCCAGTCGAGGTGCTGCTCGATCAGCCCGAGGGCGAACAGGTCGCGCAGCCAGACCAGCACCGTCCGGGTGTCACCCGGCGGGACGTCGGCGATCGCGTCGGTGAAGGCGTCCCACTGCATGAGCTCGGCGTGCGCCTTCGACGCCTCGATGAGCTCGTGCTGTGACCGGTTCAGCAGCACGGCCGCGCGGGCACGGTCCTTGCCGGCGGTGCGGAGGCGCATCCCGATCTCGGTCACCATGGTCTCGACGCGCCCGGCGAGCAGCGCGCGCTGCGTCCCGCTGTCCTGCAGGTCGGCCACCGAGGCCGCGAGCGAACCGCGGTCGGACACGGTCTGGCCCAGCCGGCGGAGGCCGGTGGCATCGGCGAGCTTCGACCCGACCTGGGTCGCGACGAACTTCGCGGTCGACGCGGCTCCGCGCGGTGCGGCCTTGCGGAAGTCGGTGAGCAGACGCTTGCCGACGAGCTGCAGCAGGACGGTGTTGTCGCCCTCGAACGTCACGTAGACGTCGAGATCGGCGCGGAGGCCCGTGATGCGGTTCTCGGCGAGGAACCCGGCGCCGCCGGTCGCCTCGCGGCACTCCTGCAGCGTGTCGAGTGCCGACCAGGTGGACATGGACTTGAACGCCGCTGCCTGGGTCTCGAGGTCCTCGCGACGCTCCGGGGTGTCCGCTCGCCCGCTGAACACGTCGTCGAAGGTCTGCAGCAGCTTCTCGTGGGCGAAGGACTGCGCGAACACGGTCGCCAGACGCGGGATGAGACGGCGCTGGTGCCGGCCGTAGTCGAGGAGCACACCCTCCTGCCCGTCACCGGTGGGGAACTGCCGACGCTGCATCGCGTAGGTCAGGGCGATCTGCAGCCCGACCTTCTGCGCGACGACCGCGGCACCGTCGAGCGACACCCGGCCCTGCACGAGCGTGCCGAGCATGGTGAAGAAGCGCCGGCCGGGGGACTCGATGGGCGAGGAGTACGTGCCGTCCTCGGCGACGTCGCCGTAGCGGTTGAGCAGGTTCGTGCGGGGGATCCGGACGTGGTCGAACCAGAGCCGGCCGTTGTCGATGCCGTTCAGTCCGCCCTTGACCCCGTCGTCCTCGCCGCCGACCCCGGGCAGGAAGCCGTCGTCGTCGCGGAGCGGGACGTAGAAGGCGTGCACACCGTGGTCGATGCCCTGCGTGACGAGCTTGGCGAACACGACCGCGGCCTTGCCGTGCAGGGCGGCGTTGCCGATGTAGTCCTTCCACGCACCGCGGAAGGGTGTGTGCACGACGAACTCCTGCGTCTCCGGGTCGTAGGTCGCACTCGTCGCGATGTTCTGCACGTCGGAGCCGTGGCCGGTCTCGGTCATCGCGAAGCAGCCGGGGACGTCGAAGGCGATGATGCCGGGCAGGAACTCGCGGTGGTTCCGCTCGGTGCCCAGGTGGTGCACGGCCGAGGCGAAGAGACCCCACTGCACGCCGGCCTTGATCTGCAGTGACGGGTCGGCGACGGTCAGTTCCTCGAACGCCGCCAGGTTACCGCCGTGGTTGTCCTGACCGCCGAACTCCGGCGGGTAGGGACGCTGGATCGCCCCGGCGTCGACCAGGATGCGGAGCTGCTCGAAGACCCGGGCACGGTGCTCGGCGATCGGCTGTCCCTCGATCTTGTGCAGCGCGGGGTCGCGGGCCAGTCGGCGGGAGATCCGGCGGTCTTCGGCCCAGCGACCGAGCAGGTGCTCGGCGAGCAGGTCGACGTCGATCCGGACGTCGGTGTCCGTGCCGCCGGTCGGGGTGCCGGCTGCCGGGTCGCCCGTGGCGTCGGCCTTCGGCGCGCTGCCGGAGGCTCGCGTGTCCGAGCCCGGCGTGCCGGTCGGACCGGCGCTGCTCGGACGGCGCTCGGTGTTGCTGCGGACTGGTGCGGTGTCGACCATCGGGTGCCTCCTGAACTGCACGGTGGACGGACCGCGTCACTGCAGGGCGGTCCGACCACGCCAGCGTAGGCACCCGTGTTGCGGATGGCATGACAGCCGTGCCAGGGCCACAACCGGTCCGGTCGGCTGATCCTCGTCGTTGGTGGGAACCCTCCAAGACCCGCCCGGGACATCCGTGGGGACCCTGGTGGGGATTCGGCGTGTACCTCGTTCCGGGGGCACACTGGCCGGCATGTCGAGCACCACGGAGCCGGACCGGCGCGGCAGCGGACGCACCTTCTTCGGGCAGCCGTTCGAGCTGTCCACACCGTTCGCCGTCGAGCTCTGGGAGCGCTTCTCGTTCTACGGCATGCAGGGCATCGTCCTGCTCTACATGTACTACTCGCTCACACGGGGTGGCCTGGGCATCGACCAGGGGTTGGCGAACGGCATCATGGGCGCCTACGGCGGCTCGGTGTACCTCTTCACGATCCTCGGCGCGTGGGTCGCCGACCGCCTGATCGGCGCCGACCGGACGCTCTTCGGCAGCGCCGTCGTCGTGATGCTCGGTCACATCGCGCTCGCCCTGGTCCCCGGGGTCGCGGGCATCGGGGTCGGGCTCGTGCTGATCGCGCTCGGCTCCGGCGGCCTCAAGGCCACCGCGACGACGATCGTCGGCTCGCTCTACACGCGCGACGACCCGCGGCGCGACGCCGGCTTCTCGCTGTACTACCTCGGTGTGAACCTCGGCGCCTTCGCCGGGCCACTGCTCACCGGACTGCTGCAGTCGACGCTCGGATTCCACTACGGCTTCGGGCTCGCCGCGGTCGGGATGGCCGCGGGACTCGTGCAGTACGCGATCCGCCGACGGAACCTGCCCGACGCCGTGCAGAAGGTGACGAACCCGCTGCCGCGTTCGCGCTACCCGCTGGCCGTCGTCGTGGCGGTCGCCGGACTGGTCGTCATCGCGGTGGCCGTGCTCACCGGACTGCTGACCGTGTCGACGCTGCCGGTCGTCGTGGTGGTCGTGGTGGTCGTCGCGACCATCGCCTACTTCGTCGTGATCCTGTCCAGTGGCCTGACCCCCGACGAGCGCTCCCGGGTGTTCGCGTTCATCCCGCTGTTCATCGGCAGCGCGGTGTTCTGGTCGCTGTACCAGCAGCAGTTCACCGTCGTGACGGTCTACGCGGACCAGCGCCTGGACCGTGACCTGTTCGGCTTCACGATGCCGGTGTCGTGGGCGCAGTCGATCAACCCGGTCATGATCATCGTGCTGTCGGGGCTCTTCGCCGCACTCTGGACCCACCTGGGCGACCGCCAACCGTCCACGCCGACGAAGTTCGGCCTGGGGACGGGGATCATGGGCGTGGCGTTCCTGCTCTTCCTGCCCTTCGTCGGCACCGGTGAGAACGGCACGCCGCTGCTCGCCCTCGTCGGCATCCTGCTCGTGTTCACCGTCGCAGAACTGCTGTTGTCACCGACCGGGCAGTCCGTCGCCACGAAGCTCGCGCCGCCGAAGTTCCAGACGCAGATGGTGGCGCTGTTCTTCCTGTCCGTGTCGCTCGGCACCGCGCTGACCGGCGTGCTCTCCCGGTACTACGACCCGGAGCACGAGGCGCCGTACTTCACGGTCCTCGGCCTGGTCGCCGTCGTGGTCGGTGTCGTCCTGCTGGTGATCGCTCGGCCGGTGCTGCAACTCATGCGCGGCATCCGCTAGCTGACGCGCGGCACCGCACGTCCGACGGGCACGGTCCGGTAGCCTGGAGCGCAGCAGACCGGCCCGCCAGACCGGCACCAGATCACGAGGAGTCACCCCCATGCTCGAGCTCATCGCAGGCATCATCATCGGCATCGGCGTCCTCGGTGGGTTCGGCACCTGCCTGGCCTTCGCCGCCATGATGAAGTCCGGCTCCGAAGAGTACTGACCGGTCAGGACGCTCCGGCGTCCACGGTCTCCGGTTCCATCGGGACCGGCACCAACTGACGACTCTGGACGGTCGCGCGCTCGAACGGGCCGCGGCCGTCCGTCGTGTAGGCGGGCTCGTCGAACTCCACGACCCAGGCCACGCGGACCCCGGCACCGGCGTACCCGGCGAGCTGCGCGCCTCCCGGAGCGACGATCAACCCGATCGGGTCGTCCGCCCACTGGTCGCCGCGGTCCGACGGGACCACCCGGACGACGGCACCGATGCCGAGGACCGGGACGTCCGGCGGCACCGCTCCGGCGGAGTCGTCGGGAGCAGCAGGGCGGGGAGCGCGACGTCCGAACACGCCACGACCCTACCGCCGGACCCCCGGCAGCGAGCCTGGACCGTGCTCAGTCCCGCCGGATCTGGGTGACGGACGAGTAGCCGGTGTCCGGGTGCTTCCGCATCGACAGCAGCCGCTCCATCGACGGTTCCAGGGCCGTGACCTTGTCGAGCGGCGCGCTGACCACGAGCTGGAAGCCGAGTCGCAGCCACGCGGTCACCGCACGGCCGGCGAACTCCGAGTCGGCCTTGATGAACGCCTCGTCGAGGAACACCGGCGCGAACCGCGGTCGGGGCCGGGTCTCGTCGCCGAGCTGGTAGCGGAGCGCCGCACCGACGATGAACGCCACGAGCTCCTGCGTCTCGCCACCGGACTTGTCACCGAGGGACGAGTACACGCCGAGGTCGTCACCCGCCGTGTCGTAACGGACGGCCGTGATCTCCATGTGCCGACGGACGTCCAGGACGGCGTCCCGCTGCGTGGTGCGCCCGCGCGGGGACTCCGGGTCGGGTCGGATGACGGCCATGAACCGGCGCAGGCGTCGGAACCGTGTCTCGAGGACGTCGTCGGTCAGCTCGGTGTCGACCGAGGCGGACAGGGCGCGGAGCTCCCTGCGGAACTGGGTGACGTCCTCGCGCGTGACGCGGCGGATGACGATCTTCAGCCGGTCGCGGTTCGCACCGAACGGCAGGTCGCGCAGGATCTCGTTGACCGGTTCGAGGCGCTCCTCGATCTCCACGACCGCGCGGTCGAACGCGCCGGAGAGCGGCACGAGGTCCTCGCCGCTCCATTGGGACAGCCGTCGACGCCATTCGCTGCGTCGCGCATGGAGGCCCGTGGCGACGATCTTGTCGAGGATCGCGCGGTAGTCGGGGTACGACGCCACCCCGGTGCCGAGGTTCGGGTCTGGCCAGGCGTCCTGGTAGCGCTCGAACGTCGTGGTGAGTGCCACCGAGGCGGTCGCGGCACCGTCGAGGGCCTGCGACAGGCGCTCCTCGAGTCGCCGCCGGAGGCGTTTGGTCGCGTCGTCGAAACCGTCCACGCCCTCGGGTGCCCCGACCTCGTCGAAGGCCTCGGCGAGCAGACGTTCCTGCTGCTCGTCGGGCAGCCGCTCGGGCGCGTCGGTGAACCGTTCGAGGATCTCGCTGGCGGCGTCCTGGCCGTCGACGAGCACCGCGTGTCGTTCCTCCAGACGTTTGACGCTGAGCCGTGCGGCGGCGCGACGGTCGGCGGCGTCGTCGAGTGCCGCGCGGAGCCGGGCGACGGACGCGCGGAGAGTCCGCAGTCCGTCGTCGGCAGCCAGGAGCGCCTGGCGTTCGTCCTCCAGTCGGGTGAGCGACGCGTCGGCGCCGGCCACGTCGACGGCGTCCCACGTGACGTCCACGCGGTGTCGGTGCGCGGTGCGGAGCGTGTCGAGGGCGGCCAGGTCCTGCGCGATGTCGGTGCGGCGGGCCTCCAGGGCGGTGAGGTCGGCGGCGATCTCGGCGAGCTCCGTCTCGACGGAGCGGACCCGGGACTCGTTCGTGAAGCCGATGACGTTCGCCTGGCGGCGGTCGCCGTGTGCGCCGCGGCGGCCGTCGCGGAGCTGCCCGGCGACGGTGACGCGTCGGCCACCCCCGCCGAGGTCGGCGGCGTCCTCGACGCAGCGGGCGTCGATCCGGTCGGACTCGATGCGCTCGCGGACCCAGGTGCTGAACGGCGACGGCTTGATCGCGAGCTTGCCGGAGACCATCGAGCTGTCGCCGGGCAGGTCGATGTGCGGACCCATCGGGACGCCCTCGAACTGCACCCGGACGGGCAGACGCAGCGCGTCGATCGCGGCGCTGAAGTCGTCGAGGCGGTCCTCGTCGACGAGCAGGGTGCGGGCGACCGGGGCCAGCACGGACTCGATCGCGGTGCGCCACTGCTCCTCGGCGGGCAGGACGTCGAGGAGTTCGGCGACGAACGGCACCTCCGCGGGGTCGATGCCGGCGGCGCGGGCCATCGCGACGCGGGCTTCGTGCATCGGCAGCGGCATGGCGCCCTGGCGGTGCTCGAGCGACCGACGCTCCTGACGCAGGGTCCGCTCGCGGTCGAGGAGCGGGTACTCCTCGCGGGTCAGGGCGTCGCGGCGGCTGTCGAGGTCGTCGCGCCGAGCGGGGTAGGTGCCGAGGAACTCGTGGCTGGCGCGCTGGGCCTCGGTGAACTCGGCCTCGCTGGACAACGGTTCGCCGAGGGGCGCGGTGCGCTCGTCGAAGACCTCGCGGGCGCGGGCGACGGCGGCGCGCTCCCGGGTCCCGCGGTCGATGCGGTCCTCGAGCTGCGCCAGCGCGTTGCCGCCGGAATCGCGCAGTCGGGCCTCCGCGTCGCGGAGCTCGACCTCGACCGCGGCGTGCCGGGCCGAGGCGGCCTCGACCTCGGCGCGGGTGGCGGTCCGCTCGCGGGTGTTCCGCTCGACCTCGAGGTCGAGCAGCTCCCGCTTGCGGGACGCCGTCCAGTGCGCGAAGGGCGAGACGTCCGCGCCGGTCGCGATGCCGTCGAGCGCCGCCGCTGCCGCCCGGGACCGTTCGATCTCGTCGTGCAGCTCGCTGATGGGGGAGAGGATGCGGACCTTGCGTTCCTCGGTGTCCATCGCCTCGTACGCCTCGTCGAGGGCGGCGAAGTGGGCGAGCGCGCGGTCCGCCGCCTCGTAGGTGCCGGGGGTCTCGAGCACGAGCGACTTGTACAGGGCGTCGACGGTCGGCATGTGCTGACCGGCCTGGATGCGGGCGAGCAGGCGCATGGCGCGGTTCCCGCCGCCGGAGTCGCCGATGCCCAGCCGGGTCTGCAGCGTGTACGCGAGCTCCTGGTAGGTGTCACGGATCACGAGCCCCGGGATCCGGCCGGTGAGTTCCAGGTGCGCGAACCGGGAGGGCACGAAGTCCTCGAGTCGGCGCAGGTCGAACACGTCGTCGACGGTCGCCATGGTCATCTGGATGTCCGCCACACCACGGGCACGGCGCGGCACGATGTAGGCGCGGAGGACCGTGAACCGCCGCTCGTCGTCGTTCCGGAACGTGACCGCGACGGCGCCCCACGTGGTCTGCTCGTCGCCGCGGAGCGTGACGTCCTTGAGCGCACCGGTCTCCGGGTCACGCCGGGTGTCGACCTTGCCGCGCAGGTAGGTGAGCAGGTTGCGCTGGTCCGCGCTGCGCGCCCGGCCGGTCGTCGCGTCGTTCGAGGCGCCGTTGAACGGCACGTCGGACGGCATCATCACCGCGAGGTACGCGTCCATCAGCGTCGACTTGCCGGTCCCCGAGGCACCCGAGATCAGGGTCGCCGTCCCGGAGAGCTCCACCTGGCGGTGGCCCTGGAAACCGCCCCAGTTGACGACCTGCATGGACTCGGCGCGCCACTGCGCGACGGTGTCGAACAGGGCGGGGATGCCCGTGGTGTCGATGTCGACGGTGCTCACGCGCGGTCCTCCTCGGTCTCGTCGGTGTCGGTGTCGGTGTCGGTGTCCGTGTCGTCATCGGTCAGGAGGGTCGGATCACCCTCGTCGGACGCCGCACCACCGTCGGTGGTCGCGTTCCGCAGCGTGGTGCTCGTCAACCACGTGTCGAGCTCGACCAGTCGTTCGAGGGGCAGGAGGACCTCGACGACGCTCGCGATCCGGAAGCGGTCCGGGTCGGAGGTCTTCAGCAGCACCCGGGCCGTCACCAGTCGCTCGACCGCCTTCGCCACGCGGGCCTCGTCACGGGTGCGGTCGGTCGCGGTCGCCGGTCGGAAGCCGGACACGTGCCCGAGGATCTCGGTCCGGTCCACCACGACCTGGTCGGGGCCGGGACGGGCGTCGGCACGCAGTCGCATCCGCAGGTAGACGAGGACGATCGTCTCCTCGCGGGTGTACGGGGCGTCGCGGAGCAGGGTCGGGAAGCCGCGGCGGGTGCTCTCGGAGCGGGCCTGGCGCTTGAAGGCGACCTCGCGGTCCCGGTCGACGTGGAGTTCGAGGAACAGGTCGTTCAGTCGGGACCGGAGCTGGTGCTCGGCGTCCAGGACCGCACGCCACTCGTCCACGTGCGTGCGGGCACTGACGTAGGGGTGCCGCAGCAGGGCGACCAGGGCGCGGCGCTGCGGTTCGTCGAGGCGGCCCTCGTCGCCCTCGAACAGCGCGAACGTGCTCTCGTCACGCTCCGCGAGTGCGTCGCCGGAGAATTCGCCGGAGAATTCGCCGGCGAAGTCGACGGTTCCGTCGGCGTCCACGCCGGAGGCGTCCTCGAACGCGACCTCGTCGTGGACGGGTGCTGGCGTCGTGTCGCTCACCGTGCCTCCTGGCCGGGTTCGTCGTCGGGGCCCGGTGCATCGCCCGCGGGGGCGAGTGCTGCGGTGGGCATGTGGAAGGTGACCGGCTCGCCGTCGGGGCGGACGGTGTGGTGCGGCGCGGAGGCCGTGCCCGCCTCGAAGTCCGGGTGTCCGGTGAGCAGGTGGGCGAGTCCGAAGAGCTCGACGGGGCGGCGCTGCTCGGCGGGCAGCGCGTGGAAGGCCTCCACGCTCGAGCCGGTCGCGGCGTGCGCCAGGGCGTCGCGCAGCTCGGCGAGCAGCGGACCGCCGTGGCGGCGGAGCGACTCGACGTCGATGTCCTCGAACACGTCGTCGTCGGGTTCCTCGATCGGCGGTGGCACGGACTCGGAATCCGGGTCGTGGAACTTCTCGCGGAGCGTCCCGACCGCGGCGGACGGGGGCAGCAGGCCGAGCGGGACCCGGTCGCGCGCCGAGCCGGTGTCCATCCAGGCCGCGAGTCCGCGGTTCACCGAACGCAGCACGGCGTCGAGTTCGCGGTCCCGCACCACGTCGTGCGCGACGATCTGGTCGCGCAGCGTGGCGGTGAGCATCCGGCGCTGGGCGAGGACGTCCTCGATGCCCTGACGGAGGATGCCGACCGTGCCCCGGAAGGTCCGGCGCTCGGTCGCGCTGAGCGAGCTCGCGAACGGGTGTTCCAGGATCGTGGTGATGTCGTCGCGGAGCCGGAGGAGCAGCGCGTCGTCGCGCAGGAGCTCGAAGGCCCCCTGGAACGCCCGGCCCTCGGGTGTGGACTCCATGAGGTTGTCGGTCCGGGCCAGGTAGTCGTCCAGGATCTCACCGATCGGACGGACCTCTTGGCGGAAGTCCTCGACGATCTCGCGGTGCATCGTCGCCACGGCTTCCTCGACGCGCTTGAAGTCGCTCGGGAGCTGGCGGATGAGGTCGGTGAGGTTCGTGTAGCCGTCGCGCATCCGGTCCTCGTCGACCGTGACGACCTCGTCGCCGCGGGCCAGGCGGTCCCGCTCGGCCTGCAGCTCCGCGATCTGGGCGTCGAGCCGGCGGACATGGGTGTCCCGGTCGGGTTCGGCACGGGCGGCCCAACGGTGCACGGCGTCGACGATCATCGCCAGGCGGCTCTCGCTGATCAGCGCGCGCTCGGACGACAGCGCGTCGATGAGGCTCAGCGCTTCGAGGGCGTGGCTCGTCAGGCTGTACTGCTCGTCTCCGTCGGGGGAGTTCGAGCGGACGAGCCACTGTGCCGCCACCCACTCGCGGCAGAGCGACCGACCGTTGGGACGCGGTGCCTCGCCCGCCGGCAGGTCCCCGCTGGGGGAGTCGCCCGCCGGCACCCGCGCACCGGTCGCCTGCAGTCGGGCGACGTGCTCCTCGACCTGCAGGTGCATCCGGTCAGCCGGGACGTACTGCACGTCGCGGTCGAACACCGTGCGGAACACCGAGACGACCGCGGCACTCGTCGGACGGGACATCAGGCGGAGCGTCGGACGGTCGAGCACCTGGCGGACCCGGGCGAACTCGAGGTCGACGTCGGTCATGCTGCCCCTGGTGGTCGGACGGGTCGTGTGGTCGGACGGGTCGTGGTTGAACGGCTCGTGGTTGAACGGCTCGTGGGATGCGAAGAGCCCGACGCGGTGGCGTCGGGCTCTTCGGGTGTTCTGCTTGCCCGGAACGGGCACGTGGGCGATACCAGACTCGAACTGATGACCTCTTCGGTGTGAACGAAGCGCGCTACCAACTGCGCCAATCGCCCCTCGCACTTGCGTGCGGATCGATAGTAGCGGATGTCCGGCCGTGGTCGGAACACCGGCCACTCGTCGCGCGCGTCGCCGGCCTTGCGGGCGCACTGGAGGCCCGTGGAGACCCCGCCGATCCGCATGAACCCGGGGGACACGCCCGGTGAACGGAACCGGTTTTGGAGAAACAGCGTGAACTGGGTACAGTTTACGAGTCGCCGCGAGAGCGGGTCGGACAACACCGGTGTGACTCAGGTCAGACCATGCGGATGTGGCGCAGTGGTAGCGCATCACCTTGCCAAGGTGAGGGTCGCGAGTTCGAATCTCGTCATCCGCTCGAGGTGCCTGTCTTCTCCGGAAGACAGCAACTCTCCAGAAGAGGTATCCCACCGATCGGGTACTACGCCAGACGTGGACCTTGATGGTGGGGTGGCCGAGAGGCGAGGCAGCGGCCTGCAAAGCCGTCCACGCGGGTTCGAATCCCGTCCCCACCTCCAGTCCGCTCCGGCGGAACTCATCTGGGCGATTGGCGCAGCGGTAGCGCGCTTCCCTGACACGGAAGAGGTCACTGGTTCGATCCCAGTATCGCCCACCACGAAGAAGCCCCCGGCAGGAATGCCGGGGGCTTTCGTCGTTCCCGCCGTCGGGACACCTCGTGCGACCGTGTCGACACGGAACGAGGGGCGAGGGGCGAGGGGCGAGGGGCGAGACGACGATGGTTCCGCACGGCCGCTCCCGTCCGAGAACTCTGCGGCTGGCGCCGACGGATCCGGGGGGACTGCCGATAGGGGCTGACGGAACGTGACGCCCGGCCCGAGGGGCGGCGGGCGGTTCCCGACCCGAGGAGTGGCACCATGCGGCGTCCGACCCCGATGCGACGGTTCCTGCCCGCGGCGGTGCTCCTGGCGATGCTCGCGACCACGGTGAGCGCGACGACGGTCACCGCGGTGCCGGCCCTCGCAGCGGCGAGTCCGAAGGTGTCCGTGTCGTGGAAGAACAGCGCCGTGACGGCCACCGGCTTCCGTTCCACGGTCGGTGTCACGAACGGGTCCGGTGCCACCTGGCGTGGGTGGACGATCCAGTTCGCGTACGCATCCGACGCGCGGACGTTCCGCGACGTCCGCAAGGTCTCGAGCGCGAAGGGGGCGCTCACGGTCGCCGGGGTGACGGCACGACCGGACATCGCCAAGGGGGCGACGGCGTCCTTCCGGATCGACTCGCGGACGGTCGCGAAGGCGAAGACGGTGCCGACCTCGTGCACGGTCGTCGGAGCGGCCCTGCCGTGCTCGGTCAACGGTGGAGCGGCGACGCCGGGCAAACCCCCGGCAACGCCGACACCGACACCGACACCGACACCGACACCGATGCCCACGCCAGCACCGAAGCCGACGACCACGCCAGCACCGACGCCCGCTCCCACGCCGAAGCCGGCCACCGGGCGCGACGGCACGGTCGCGGTCGGTTGGCTCGACAACGCCACCTGGACGACCGGCAGCCAGTCCTCGGTCAGCGTGACGAACCGGACCGCGCTGCGCCTGGCTCCGTGGCGGATCCGGTTCACCTACGCCGCCACCGTCGACACGATCTGGGACGCCACCGCGAGTGCCACGCCCGGCGGGTTCATCGCGTCCGCCCCGTCCTACGCCGGCTCGCTCGACGCCGGTGCTGCGACGTCGTTCGGGCTCACCTCGAAGACCGCGGGGGGCGCCGGCGTCCTCCCGACCGCGTGCACCGTGCTCGACCTGCCCACCGGCACGGACGTCGCCTGCACGGTGAGCGGCGTCCCGTCCGGCACGCCGGCCACGAGCACCCCCGCGCCTGCGCCGATCGCGGTCCCGGCACCCCTGACCGAGCCCCGTGCCGGTCGGACCCTGATCGCCCCGTACGTCGACCTCGGGCTCTGGCCGACCGCGGACCTGCGGACCTTCGCGGAGCAGACCGGCATGCGTGCCTTCACGCTGGCGTTCGTCGTGTCGGACAACGGCGGCAGTGCCTGCACGCCGGCCTGGGCCGGCTTCGACGCCTACCGGATCGGCGGCCCGCAGGACTTCCATGGGAACATCGCCGCGTTCCAGGCGAGCGGCGGACAGGTGGTGGTGTCGTTCGGCGGCGCGGTGAACAGCGAGCTCGCCCTGCGGTGCACCGACCCCGTGAAGCTGCAGGCCGCCTACCAGCAGGTCGTCGACCGGTTCGGCGTCGACCGGATCGACCTCGACATCGAGGGCACGGCGCTCGGCGACACGGCAGCCAACCAGCGCCGCGCGATCGCGATCGCCCGGGTCGTCGCCGCGCAGGCGGCGAAGGGACGCCACCTCGACGTCTCGCTCACCCTGCCGGTGATGCCGACCGGACTCCTCGGCGAGGGCGTCGCCGCGGTCCGGGGACTCACCGTCGCCGGTGTCCGTCCGGTCGCCGTGAACCTCATGGCGATGGACTACGGACAGGGGGCCCAGCCGATGGGTCCGGCCGCGAGGTCCGCCGCCCTGGCGACCGCGAGTCAGCTCGCCACGATCCCCGCCTACGCCGGACTCAGCGCCTCGGCCCGACTGTCGATGATCGGCATCACCCCGATGGTCGGCCTGAACGACACCGGCGAGGTCTTCACCCGCACGGACGCCCAGGACCTGGCGGCCTGGTCGGTCGCGAACGGCATCGAGGTGCTGTCCTACTGGGAGGCCACCCGCGACCAGCCCTGCAACCCGTCCATCGGCGCCTACATGTGCTCCGGGGTCCGGGACGCAAAGTGGTCGTTCGCGCACGCGGTGGTCACCGGCGCGACGCGCTGAGCAGGCGGCGCGACACGCTGAGCAGGCGGAGCGGCACCGACGGCGGCGGCACGCGGCCCGTCACCGCAACGCGTCGGCGAGTTCCTCGAGCAGGAACGCGATCGAGGCCGCCCCGTCCAGCAGCATCTGGACCTCGATGCTCTCGTCACTCGAGTGCCAGTGGTCCTCCGGCAGCCCCGTCCCGATGAACAGCACCGGCGCGTCGAGCACCCGTCCGAGCAGTTCCGCGGGCCCGCCGCCGGCGTTCCCCATCCGTCCCGCCGTCTCGGTGCCGTGCCCCCGTTCCATCGCTCGGACCAGGGCCTCGGCGGCCGGACCGGGGGGTGTGACGTAGGGGTCCTGGCCGGACTCCTCCGGGATGTCGAGCTGGTAGGTCACCCCGTCGGGCATCTGCTCGGCGACGAAGGCCCGCATCTGCTCGGCGACACGGTCGACGTGCTGACCGGGGACCGTCCGAATGCTGATCTCAGCGGTGGCCTCGCTGGGGATGACGGCGCGGGGGAACCCGGTCGGGTCACCGGCGAGCAGCGTCAGGACCTCGATCGACGGGCGCGCCCAGAGTCGCTCCTCGATCGTGTGTCCGGGCTCGCCGACGACGCTCCGGGTCTCGGTCCGCTCGAGCCACACGTCGGTGTCGAAGTCCAGGTCACGGAGCTCCTGCTGCCGCTCCTCGGTGAGCTCGTCGACGTCGTCGAGGAACCCCGGGACGGCGATGCGACCCTCGTCGTCGTGCATAGCCGCGAGCACCGAGACGAGCGCGTGCACCGGGTTGGGCGCCGGCCCGGACACCGCCCCACTGTGCACGTCCCGAGCCGGGCCGGTGACGGTCAGGGTGGCTCCGGTCATGCCGCGCATCGAGGTGACGACCGCCGGGTTGCCGCTCTTCCACTGCAGGGTGTCCGAGAAGACGACGACGTCGCAGGCGAACCGCTCGGGGTCGCTCTCGAGCAGCGCGGCGAAGTGCGACGACCCGAGCTCTTCCTCACCTTCGACGAGGTACCTGAGGTTCACCGCAGGCTGGCCGTCGTCCCGGGTCCCCAGGTGTGCCCGGAGCGCCCAGAGGTGTGCGATGACCTGCCCCTTCGCATCCGACGCGCCGCGGCCGTACAGTCGGCCGTCGCGGAGCACGGGTGCGAACGGCGCCGTCTCCATCCACTCCTCGGGCTTCGCGTGCCGGACGTCGTGGTGGCTGTACACCAGGACGGTCGGCAGCGACGGGTCGACCAGCCACTCGCCGTACACCGCGGGTGACGGCCCGGCCCGCAGCACCTCGGTCCGGAGCCCCACCTCGCGCATCGCGCCGGCGAGCCACCGCGCAGAGCGCTCGACGTCGAGCGCCCGCTCCGGCTGCGAGGCGACGGACGGGATCCGCACCCACTCCGACAACTGGTCGATGATCGTGTCCTGCGCGGCCTGGAGGCTCGTGGTGACGTCCGCCCCGCCGCTGTCCGTTCCGTGTTCCACCAATCCGACCGTAGAGACCGGACGGTCGGAGGCGACTCCGGATCCGCGCACACAGGACCTCGGCCGGAGGTCTGCTCAGTCGACCGGGCGGTGCAGCGTCGCGATGCCGTCGTGGAGCGGCTCCGTCTCCCACGTCGCCGCGGCGGTGCCCGCAGCCAGGTCGCACCGGACGTGCAGCAGGTGCGGGGTCTCCACGAACCGGACGTCGATCGACACGACGTCACCGGCGCGTGCGCCGCTGGTCGCCGTCGAACCGGACACCGCCCACGTGCCGTCGCCGACCGGGGCCGCGACCTCGCCGGAGGCGTCGCGGAGGGTGAGCACCCACCCGCGCTCGGTGCCCTGGGTCAGGTGCAGGGCCTCCAGTCCGGCTCCGATGCCCGTCGACCCGGACGCGGCGGAGAACCCGCCCTCGGGCAGCGGGGTGAGTACTCCGAGCGCGTCACCGGCGAGCGGGGGGAGTGCCAGCCTGGCGAGTCGCTCGCGCAGGGCCGGGTCGGCGGTCTCGGCCCCCTGCCGGTCGATCGCCGGCAACAGGTGTTCCCACACCGCGTCGAGGACGGCCTGCATGTCGAGGCTCTGACCGGTCATCGCCACCACGACGTCGTGTTCGGGCAGGACGACGCAGAACTGGCCGTAGGCGCCGTCGCCGCGGAAGCCGTGCCGCGCCATCCAGAACTGGAACCCGTAGCCCGCCGACCAGTCCGGGTTCTCCTCGTCGGGGTTGGCGACCCGGACGCTGGTGGCCGTCTCGACCCAGTCCTCGTCGAGCAGGCGCTGCCCGTCCCACATCCCGCGCTGCAGGTACAGCTGGCCGAGTGCGGCGACCGCTTCCGTGGTCGTGTAGCCGCCGCTGTACCCGAGTTCCGCGCCGGAGTCGTCCCGCCGCCACGCGAAGTCGTCGATGCCGAGTGGCGCGAACAGCCTCGGACGCAGGTACTCGAGGAGCGATGTCCCGCTGACCCGCCGGACGATCTCGCCGAGGGTGTAGGTGCACGGCTGGTTGTAGGCGAAGACGCTGCCGGGCTCCTCGTCGGGCGGGAGGAGCAGGAACCCGCGGACGGTGTCCCTCGGGTCGATCGCCTCCGCCCGGTCGATGGTCTCGGTGCGGTGCCCGCTCGCCATCGCCAGCAGGTGCCGGACCCGCATCCGTCGGGTGCGCTCGTCGGTCACCTCGGCGTCGAGTTCCGGGAAGTGGCTGACGACGGTGTCGTCCAGGTCGATCAGCCCCGCGCGCACGGCGATGCCGACGGCCGCGGCGGTGAAGCTCTTGCTCAGCGAGTAGAGCAGGTGCACCCGGTCGGCGGCGAACGGGGCCCACCAGCCCTCGGCCGCGACCGCGCCGTGCCGGAGGACCATGACGCTGTGCGGCTCAACGCCGTCCGCGCCCTCCAGCGCGGAGACCAGGCGGTCGAGCCCGGTCGCGTCGATGCCGAGGGCGGACGGGGTGCTGCGTCGGAACGTCGTCGTCACGGAGCAGACCCTAGTCCGGTCGTCGCTGGCAACGTCCGGCGCGCCCGACATGCGGACGGGAGGCCCGGATCGCGTCGGTCGTCGGGTACAGTGGTGGATGTTGGTCACCCTGGTGGGCAGCGTGCGGATGTGGCGCAGTGGTAGCGCATCACCTTGCCAAGGTGAGGGTCGCGAGTTCGAATCTCGTCATCCGCTCAGGACAGAACACAGGAACCAGAACCCCTCGGCCGATCGGCCGGGGGGTTCTGTCGTCTGTGGTCGACGAGCACGTAGTGGTCGACGAGCACGTCAGTGGTCGACGAGCACGTCAGTGGTCGACGAGCACGCCGGCGGGCGACGAGCACGTCGGCGGGCGCAGGCTTCGGGTCCCCGCGCCCACCGGCGTGGAGGCGCCGTCGCCTCGTCGTGGCCCCCGGATGGGTCGTCCGGACGCGGGCCCGGGGATCTGTTCGGAGCAGCAGGGCCAGCGGGAGGCCCCGCTGGCGGGTCGTGCGGTTTCCCGCACGATCCGCCGCCCGTCGGCCTGTCGACTTGCGGCGACGGGGTCAGGCTGTCGCGACGGCTCTCGTGCCCGGCATGCCGACCCACAGCGACGCGCCGGTGTCGACGACGGTCACGAGCACCGTGTCGCACCCACGGCAGCGGGCGACACTGCCCATCGCCGTCCGGTGGACCCGGGTCACCGCCAGGAGGCCCGTGGTCCCGCAGCCGGAACAGCGCAACCGGGCGGACGTCGCGTCGACCCCGAGCACCTCGGCGAGGTCCCCGGCCAGGGCGTTGCCGTCGACGAGCGTCATCACGAGCCTCCGAACCGTTCCGCACGCACCTCGGTGGTGTCGTGGCCGAGTTCACCGAGCCAGCGCAGCACCTGTTCGACGAAGGGTGTCGAGCCGCACACGTACACCAGGGCCCCGGCCTCGGGCGGCAGGACCGACGCCGCCAGCCGCTCCCGGGTCAGTCGTCCGGCCGGGGTCGTCACGCCGTCCGGCGTCCGGCGGCTGTAGACGACGTCGAGGACGAACGGTGCGTGCTCGGCAGCGCTCACCGCTGCGTCGAGTTCCGGCCGGAAGAAGACGTCCTCCGGGGTCCGGACGGCGTAGAGCATCCGGAACGGTGACGGATCGCCAGCGGCTGCGTGCGCGGTGACCATCGGCAGGAGCGGCACGACGCCCGACCCGCCGGCGATCAGCTGCACCGGGCGCGGCTCGGATGCCGCGGGGCCCGGACGCCAGACGAACCACCCGCCGAGGGGCCCGTGCACCTCGAGCGCGTCCCCGATCTCGACGGCGTCGACCAGGAACGGGGACACCTCGCCGTCCTCGACCCGGTCCACCGCGAGCGTGACCCGGGAGTCGTCGCCGGAGGAAGCGATCGAGTAGGAGCGCGTGGCCTGGTAGCCGTCCTCCGCCGTGAGCCGCAGGTCCAGGTGCTGCCCGGGGTCGTTGCCCGGCCAGGTGGGCACGTCCAGCACCAGGCGTCGGGCGTTCGGCGTCTCCGGGGACACCGACGCCACCGTGGCGGCGTGCCAGGCGGGACGCCGGAGCGGGCGGACGGGGGCGACACCGGGCCAGGCCGGTGCGGCACCGGACCCGGCCGGTGCCGCACCGGACCCGGCCGGTGCCGCACCGGGCCGGTCCGACGGGGCGGACGGGGGACGGGCCTCCAGGCCGGGGGCGTCGTCGGCTGTGGAGAGGGTCACCAGTACCGCTCTTCCTTCCACGGGTCGCCGTGCATGTTGTAGCCGGCGTTCTCCCAGAACCCGGGTTCGTCCTCGGCGTGCATCACGATGCCGCGGACCCACTTCGCGCTCTTCCAGAAGTACAGGTGCGGGACGAGCAGCCGTGCGGGGCCGCCGTGCTCGGGGGTGAGGGGTTCGCCGTCCGCCTCGAAGGCGATCCACGCCTGCCCCTCGAGCAGCTCGTCGAGTGGCACGTTCGTGGTGTAGCCGCCGAAACTGTGCACCATGCAGAAGTCGAGCGACGTCTCGATGTCGGCGAACAGCTTGTCGAGCGGCACACCGCGCCAACCCATGCCGAGCTTGGTCCAGTGCGTGACGCAGTGGATGTCGACGGTGATGTCGTCCAGCCCGAGTGCCCGTACCTCGTCCCACGTCCACGAGTGCAGGCCGGACTCGGTGCGGATCGAGAAGCTCCACTCGGACGGTTCGATCTCCGGCGTCGCACCGGCCGACAGCACGGGCCAGTCGTGCACCAGTGTCTGCCCGGGCGGGATCTTGCTGTCGTCGACATCACGGCGGCGTCCGCCGAACCCGCGGGTGAAGCTGGCCATCGCGTCCTCGTTCCTGTCGTCACCGGCGTCGGGACCGCTGCCGCCCCGATCCGCCTGCTGTGTCGATCCTGCCGCACGGCCGTGCTCTTGTCAGCCGCCGCGCGGACGGCCGCGGCGCCGATGACGGGTTCAACCGGCCGGGGTGACCAGGCCCGACTCGTACGCCAGGACCACGGCGTGCACGCGGTCCCGCAGCTGCAGTTTCGCGAGCACCCGGCCGACGTGTGTCTTGACGGTCTGCTCGGCGATGAACAGTTCCCGTCCGATCTCGCCGTTCGAGCGCCCGCGGGCCATGAGCATGAAGACGTCCCGCTCGCGGCCGGTCAGGACCGCGAGCACGTCCGCCTGCGGAGCGGCAGGTCGGGGTCCCGCGATGAAGGCCTCGACCAGGTGTCGGGTGACGCGAGGCGCGAGCAGGGCGTCCCCGGCCGCGATGGTCCGGACGGCGGCGATCAGGTCCTCGGCGCCCGCGTCCTTGAGCAGGAAGCCGCTCGCCCCGGCCCGCAGCGCGTCGAACACGTAGTCGTCGATGTCGAACGTCGTGAGCATCAGGACGCGGACCGGCGTCGGACTCGGCCCCGAGCGCGGCGCTGCCGTGAGCCGCCGTGTCGCTTCGATCCCGTCGAGGACCGGCATCCGCACGTCCATCAGCACGACGTCGGGCTCGAGGTCGATGCCGAGCGCGACGGCCTGGGCACCGTCCCCGGCTTCGCCCACGACCTCGAGGTCCGACTGGGAGCCGAGGATCGCGACGAGTCCCGTGCGGAACACGGCCTGGTCGTCGACGACGAGTACTCGGGTCATCGGGGGTCTCCGTCCGGGTGGCGGGGCAGGGTCACGGCGACACGGAAGCCACCGTCGGCGGTGGGGCCGGCGTCGAGCGTCCCGTCGAGCGCGGCGACGCGGGAGCGCATGCCGGCGAGGCCGTACCCGCCGTCGTCGGCCGGGGGCGGGGGAGCGAGGGGGGCCCGGGCGTTCGTCACGACCACCGCGACGGCGGCGACGGACACCTGGACGATGACGGTGGTGTCGGCACCGGGGGCGTGGCGGACGACGTTGCCGAGGGCCTCCTGCACGACGCGGTACACCGTCAGCTGCGTGACGCTGCCGACGGCCCCGACGTCGACGGCTGCGTCGTCGACGGCTGCGTCGTCGACGGCTGCGTCGTCGACGGCTGCGTCGTCGGTGGCTGCGTCGTCCCGGACGTCGAGGGTGACCGCGAGCCCGGCGGCGCGCGTCGAGCCGACGAGGGCCGGCAGGTCGGTCAGGCCCGGTTGCGGTGCACGCTCGGCGTCCTCGTCGCCGCGCAGCGTGCCGAGGAGCTGTCGCATCTCCCGGAGTGCGGTGCGGGAGGTCGCGGCGATCGTCGCGAACTCCTCCCGCGCCGCCGGTGGCAGGTCCGTCACGCGGTAGGGCGCCGACTCCGCCTGCATGTGCACGACGGACATGCTGTGCGCGACGACGTCGTGCAGCTCCCGGGCGATCCGGGCGCGCTCCTCCACGGCACGGCGGGCACCGGCCTGCTGCTCGGCGTCCTGCCGTGCGGCGACGAGCTCGGCACCCACTGCCCGGCGCTGGCCGAGCAGGACCGCGGCCGCCCCGATGAGCAGCCCGCTGCCCGCGGACACCACGAGCGTGCTCACCCAAACGTCCGGCTGGTCCCACCGGCTGGGCGTCGCGGCGACGAGCACCAGGGTCAGGACCGTCGAGGCACCCCAGGCGACCGCGGTCGTCCGCCACGGGGTCCGCAGGCCGAGGACGACGAGCAGCACCGACAGGCCGATCATCGCGGTCACGGGCAGCGGCCACGGCCCCGCGGTACCGGGGGCGGCCAGCACCCCGAGCCCGGTGAGGGCGATCAGGTGGACCGCGGTCGCCGACCGCGGCCGGGCTGGAGCCACCAGGAGCGTCGCACTGAGGACCGCGGTCACCAGCAGCGCCAGCGGGACCGGCACGCCGTGCACGACGGTCGCGACCGGTGCCCCGACGGCGAGCAACGTGACCGCCGCGAGGACGAGCGACCCGCGGGTGGCGACGACCGACCGGGAGGCCCGTAGCCGTGTCCCGGGGATCCGGAACGTCGTGCGCGCGGCGGGATCAGGGCCGTCGCTGTCCGGGTCGCTCCGGTGCGTGCGGGGGGTCACGGGCGGGCGGTCTCTCCGGTGGTGATCGGGCAGGTGGTGGGGCGGTGCGTCGTGGCCCGTGTGCTGCGGGTGCGGCGCGGGGTGGCGCGAGTCGCGCCGGGGGTGCTGGCGGTCCTGGCGGTGCTGCCGGCGGTCGGGTCGGTGGCGGTTG
>NZ_QKSF01000030.1:0-6536 GCF_003234045.1 Curtobacterium sp. MCPF17_047
ATGTGTATAAGAGACAGAGACGGGGTGGGTGGGGCGGCTGCCACCGTACCGAGCCGTCGCGGAGCCGGTGACCACGACACCTCGACAGGCGAATCGCAGGTCTTCTCCGCCGAGACTGCTTCCCGCTCCCCGAACGTGCGGATGATCAACTGGTTCGAGTGGGACAAGTACGAGACCGAGGTGCAGGAGCACGTCGACTGGACGGTCCTGCACGACCCGGCCACCCGTGCTGCCTTCGTCGGAGGGCTGCCCGGATGGCTGCACTTCGCGGAGGCCCCGCAGCCGTGCCGGACGGCGGAATCCGGCCGGTGACCCGGTGCCCCTCCCGGTGAGGGGCCCTTCGGAGGCGACCGCGGAACGACGGACGGGAGGCACGGTGCGGACCCGCACCGTGCCTCCCGTGGTGTGCGGTGTGGGCTACTGCTCCGTCGGCGTGATCCGGGGCAGGGTGCCCAGTCGTCGGCGGACGAGGACCGCGGTCCCCGCGGCGAGCAGCAGGAGCGCCGTCACGCCGAGGACGCCGAGGCCGTGCGCACCCGTGAAGGCGAGGTCGCCGTCCGGTGCGGTGCCGTCGCCGGCGTCCGGGCCGTCAGCGCCCGGCAGGATGGCACCCGGCGCGGGGGTCACCGTGCCGTCGTCACCCGAGCCGTCACCACCGTCACCGGGAGCCGGCGACTCGGGGGCGCTCGGGGTCGGGTCGGTCGGGTCGGCATCGTCCGGCAGGGCGACCGCGAACGCGACCGCTGCACCACTGCGGGTGCCGATCGACTGGACGGCCTGGGCCTCACCGGTCGCTGCGGCGCGGACGAGTGCGGCGGCCCGCACGGCGTCGACGTCCTCGCCGGCGAGCTCGACCGACCAGGTGCCGTCCTCGGCGATCTCGGTGCTGCCAGCGACCGCACCGGAGAGCGTGACGGTGGCGCCCGGGTGGCCGGAGCCGGTGACGGCGGTCGGGGCGACCTCGGTGCCCGGCTCGTCGACGGTCAGCGCGTCGAGGTCGGCGCGGGCGGTCAGCCAGGACTCGGCGGTGATCGGGTGGTCGACCACGCGGGTCTCACCGATGCAGCCGTTCCAGCCGTTCGTGGCGGCGTCGTCGACCCAGTCGCTGCCGAACAGCCACGGCATGCCGTCCTGCACAGTCTGCCCACCGGTGTCGGTCGCGTTGCGGAGCACCGGGGCGCCGTCGATGTACATCGTGGTGGTGCGGGCGTCGACGTCGTTCACGAGGGCGACGTGCAGCCAGCGGCCGGGGATGATCTCGCCCGACCAGGCGGTGCGGTCGCCCTTCGACGGGTCGGCGGACACCTCGGTCCACTGGAACTCCTTGAGGTTCGAGATGCCGAGCGCCGCGGGCGACGCTGTCCAGTCCCAGCGGGTCTGCGGGACGCCGATCTGCGAGCGGTTGCCGCTGCGGACGATCGCCTTCGACCACGAGTTCGCGCCGTCGGTCCACGAGGGGTCGACCTCGAGGAACGTCTCGATCGTGTAGCCCTCCGGGAAGGTGGCCCGGTCGACGGCCGTGTCACCGGGGGAGGTGAGCGCGCTGAAGCGCTTCGCGGCCTTGTCGGCATTCGCGAAGCAGAGACCGGCACCGTCTGAGGAGAGCGGGTGCGACTCGTCGGTGACGGTCACGTCGCCGTCCTGCGCGGTCGGGGACCCGGACTCGGCGTGGGTCATGCGGGTGAGGTCGGCGTCACCGACGACGTCGTCCACGGTGGCGCCGGGAGCCAGGGTGCCGGTCTCCTGCTCACCGGGACGCCACCAGGCGAGGGTTCCGTCGACGATGGTGTGGTCGGCGCGGCCGCCGGGGAGCTCGGTGGTGACGGGTGGTGCGCCGTCGAAACCGTCGAGCAGCATCTGCCGTGCGCGCTCGATGAGCGGCGGCTCGTCGGCGCTGCCCGCACGGAAGTCCGGCGCGAAGCCGGCGAAGCGCGTGCGGAAGTCCATCGGCACGCTGTAGCGCTGGTTGGCGGCGTCGAGGAGCGGCTGGTCGTAGGACGTCAGCGTCTCGGTCGGCTTCCACGTCACCCACGGCGACGCGGTCTGCATGGCCAGGGTGCCGTTCGTCAGGTCGAACTCCATGAGGCCGAGGTAGCCGTTGCCGCCCTCGTAGTCCATCTGGTGGTCGATGAGGACCTGCGTGACCGCGTGCCCGGCGTCGTTCGTGCGGCTCTTCCACGTCGAGCCGTGGAAGTGGCCGTTCAGCGTCAGGAACACCTGGTCGTTCGGGGCGATGACGTTCTTCCACAGGCGCTCGCCGTAGGCCGTGTCGACCGCGGTGAGGCCATCGGTGGCGATGTTGATGACCTCGTGCGAGGTGAGGATCGTCGGCAGCGTCGGGTGGGCCGCGATGACCTGGTTCGCCCATGCGAGCGTCTCGTCGGAGGCCCGCCACGGCAGTGCGAGGGAGAGGAACCGCTGCCCCTCGGCCTCGAACACGTGGAACTGGCTCAGTCCGGTGCGGTCCGTGCCCGACTCGACGGTCGGTTGGCCGGTGGCGCGGCTGGCCGGGAAGGTCTTCAGGTACGGCTCGGCGGTGAGGTCGTACGACGTGTCGAACACCGTGTCCGCGGAGTTCCGGACGTCGTGGTTGCCGGTCGTGACGCTGTACGGCATGTCTGCCGCGTCGAGCACGGACATCGCCCGGTCGGCGGCCTGCCACTCGCCGGCCTGTCCCACCTGGTCGACGACGTCGCCGACGTGCGTGGTGAACGGGATGTGCAGTTCGTCGGCGTTGTCGGCGAGCCACTGCGTCTGCACGTGGAACGGGTCGTCGCCGTAGCGGGGGAGGAACTGCGACGCCGAGTAGCGGGAGTAGAACTGGGTGTCCGGCAGCACCGCGAGGGTGAAGCGGGAGGCGAGGTCGGCGGCCGGGGCGGCGGCAGCCGGGGCGGGCGAGGCGGTCAGGGCGGGGAGGCCGACGGCGGCGGCCACGGCGAGGGCGGTGGCGCCCAGTGCGGTGGTCCTGCGTCGGGATCGGTGTGGGGTCACGCGATGATGCTGGCGGGACCGTCTGTCGCGACGGTTTCCTGAGTGTGACCACAGCGTGAGCGGGAGGCGACGCGGAGCGCGCTCCTGGCGGACGGACACCCGCCGGACGGGAGGCGCAGTGCGGGCCCGTCCCGCGCCTCCCGTCCGCTGGGACCTGCCCGTGCCACCATGAGCGCGTGCCCGTGGTCGAGTCCCGCTGCGTCGTCCCGGTCGAGGTGGACGTCGCGTTCGCCGTCTCGCAGACGCAGGGCGCCATCCGCAAGCGGTGGGACCCGTTCATCCGGCGTCAGCACCTGGTCGGCGGCGCGACGGTGCCCGGCAAGGGTGTCCGGACGTGGACGGTGCAGCGCTTCGGGTTCGCGATGGAGAGCGAGTACGTCTCGTACAACCCGCCGTCGAACGTGGGCATGAAGATGACGAAGGGCTCGTGGTTCTTCGAGCGGATGGGCGGCGGGTGGCGGTTCAGCCCGGCGGAGGGGCAGCCGGGACACACCCTGGCGGTCTGGCGCTACAACTTCACCTGCCGGCCGGAGTGGCTGGCGCCGCTCGCCGAACGGATCGGCGTGGTCGTGCTGCAGCGGGACATCGACCGGCGCATCGCGGGGTTCGCGGGCGGCTGCTCCGACCCCGTGGTGCTGGCGCACGTCGCGGGCAGCTCCGCAGCCTGAGGCGCGGTGTCCGGCTCCGACCGGTCCGTCAGAACCAGCGCAGGACGAACTGCTCGAGCACGTTGCGGGCGACCGCGACCGGGCCGCTCGCCGGCTCGCCGCTGTCCTTGCCGATCGCCCGGAGCAGTGCGGTCTGCGCCTTCTCGTAGTCGTGCCGCTGTTCACCGGAGTAGTCCGCGGGCGGAGTGGTCCGGCTCGTGCTGACCGACTCGAGCTGCCGCAGACCGTACCGGTGCCCGACCGGACGCGGGGCGGACTCGATCAGCTGTGCCAGCCGCATGTGGGTGTACCGCTCCGGGGCGCCGGACGCGGCCGCGATGCAGTCCGTGAGCCCACGGAGCCCGGCCTCTGCACCGCCGGTGCGGAGCTGCACCAACCGCGCTCGGCTGCACAGGTCGTAGAGCACTGCCTCGTCCATCCCGTCCCCTCCCGGTCCTCGGACAGCGTGGCACAACCCCGGGGACAGCGGGGCTCCTCCTTTGGATGCAAGTCCGGCAGGTGCCTCCCTCCGCCGGTCGTTCCGGAGCAGCGGAGTTCCTAGCGTCGATGTCATGACGAACACCATCGAAGCCCGGTCCACGACCGGCACCGCGCAGCAGGACCGCCGCGGCGTCCGGGGCGTCATCACCCGGCACCCGCTGTCGACCTTCTTCACCCTCGCCCTCGGCCTGAGCTGGCTCGCCTGGGTGCCGTACATCCTGTCGCCGCACGGCCTGGGCGTGTGGGACCTCCACTTCCCCGAGGTCCTCGGCAGTGCGCAGTTCACGGGCGTCCTCCCCGGCGCGCTCCTCGGCCCGTTGGGCAGCGCGTTCATCGTGACCGCGGTCGCCGACGGTCGCGGCGGCCTCCGCCGCTGGGTGGGGCGGCTGTTCCGCTGGCGGGTCGCCTGGTACTGGTACGCGCTGGCGCTCGTCGTCGTCCCGGCCCTGATCGTCCTGTCCGCGGTGCCCTTCGCCGGCGGCGACGTGCACGCCCCCTCCGCCCTGGCGCTCTCGGCCCTGGTGCCGGGGCTCGTCATCCAGCTGTTCTCGACCGGCCTCAGCGAGGAGCCCGGCTGGCGCGACTTCGCCCTGCCCCGCCTGCAGCACCGCTTCGGCGCACTCGGCGCGGCCGCGATCCTCGGCCCGGTCTGGGCGCTCTGGCACATGCCGCTCTACCTCAGCGACTGGGGCGGATGGCCGAACGCGCACTGGAGCGAGCCGGTGGTCTTCGCCCTCTTCACGATCACGTTCAACGTCGTGATGATCCAGGTGTTCAACAAGACGGGTGAGAGCCTGCCGCTGGCCCTGCTGCTGCACGTCGGCGTGAACAACACGATCTCGTCGCTGTTCCCCGAGATGTACCCGAGCATGACCGCCGGCACGCTGATGATCGGACTGACGATCATGTCGACCGTCGCCGCCGTGGTGCTGCTCATCGCCACCCGCGGCCGGCTCGGCTACGACCCGGCACGTCGGGCGCTGCCGATCGACGCCCCGATCCCTGCTGCAGCACGCAAGGGCCTCGTAGGATCGCACGATGGCACCCGCTGAGCCGCGCGCACAGCGCCCCGAGGTCGAGGCCCAGGGCGTTGCACCCGGGCGACGCCCCGCGACCGCACGGGAACGGCGCACCGACGTCCTGGTCCCGCTCGGTACGTTCGTGGTCGGCCTCGGGCTGCTGCTCGGTCTCCCGCCGCTCGATGCGGCCGACCCGGACTCCGTCGTCCCTGCCGGGGCGTACCCGGCGGTCGCCAGCGGCCCCTGGCTCGTCCTGGCGCTCGGCCTCCTCGTGCAGTCCGCCGTCCTCTTCGCAGCGCGTCGGGCACCGCGGGCGACGCTCGTCGCCGTCAGTGTGGTGCCCGTCCTCGCGGCCGTCGCACCGACGACCCTGCACGGCCTCCTGCTCCTGCCGGTCGTGGTCGCCGTGGTCCTCGCCGTGCTGCGAGTCCCGCTCGCCCGACTGTGGCCAGCGCTCGTCGCAGCGGCAGCGCTCGTGATCGTCGCCGAGGGCTCCGTCCTCTACTCCGCCTACGGCGCCGGTCGGGCCGGTGTCGGGATCGGCATCAGCCGTTCGCTCGGACAGGGCTTCCTGCAGGCGTTCGGCACGGTCGGCCTGCCGGTGCTCATCGCCCTCGTGGTCCGCTCCCGCCGCGAGGTCCGCGTCGCACGCACCGCCGAGGCCACCGCGGTCGACCGGGAGCAGGACGCCCTGATCGACGCCGCCGTCTCCCGCGAACGGGCTGCGATGGCCCGGGAGCTGCACGACATCGCCGCCCACCACCTGTCTGGCATCGCCCTGATGTCCGCCGTCATCGACCGCCAGATCGACACCGACCCGGAGCGCGCCCACGAGGGCGTCCGCCAGGTGCGGGAGCAGAGCACCGCCGTGCTGGAGGACCTCCGCCGCCTGGTCGGCCTGCTCCGCGACGACAGCCCCGCCGAACGAGCGGTGGAGACCGTCGCCGGCATCGTCGACCTGGTCGAACGGGCCCGGCTCCGCAGCGACGTCCGCCTCGACGTCCTGCCCGGGACGACCGGAGCGCCCGCCACGGCCGGAACTGCCGCGCCCCGCCCACTCGGCGACGGCGTCGGCCCGCTCGCCCAGCTCGCCGCGTACCGCACCGTCCAGGAGGCCCTCGCCAACGCCGCCCTGCACGCTCCCGGATCGCCGTGCACCGTCACCATCGACGACCGCGCCGACGACCACCTCGCGATCCGCGTCGAGAACGGGCCGGCCACCGTCCCCGCACTCGGCAGCACGCCGGCCGGGGGGAACGGACTGCGTGGCATGCGTGAGCGGGCGGAACTGGTGGGGGCGAGCCTCCAGGTCGGCCCGACGGACACCGGCGGCTGGACGGTCAACCTGCGTCTCGGCCGGGAGGCCCTGCCCACCCCC
>NZ_QKSF01000031.1:0-5652 GCF_003234045.1 Curtobacterium sp. MCPF17_047
TCATGAAAAGAAGTCCGGCGGCGTCCTACTCTCCCACAAGGTCCCCCTTGCAGTACCATCGGCGCTGAGAGGCTTAGCTTCCGGGTTCGGAATGTGACCGGGCGTTTCCCTCTCGCTATGACCACCGGAACACCATCGACCCGATCATTTCCGGATCAAACAGGTTCCAGCTATCCCCCACCAACGGGTTGGTGCCTGCAACCCGAAACGGATTGTCGACACCCCACACCGGTGGGGTAGCTAAACTATTCAGTTTGATTCCCGATCGTCTGTCGGGAACCACAAAGTGGACGCGAGCCCCGACCCCCGAAAGGGTCAGGAAAAAAGTGTGTGTCAAGTCTTCGGCTTATTAGTACCGGTCAGCTCCACGGGTCGTTAGTCCCCGCTTCCACATCCGGCCTATCAACCCAGTAGTCTGCTGGGAGCCTCTCACACTCAAGGTGCATGGAAATCTCATCTCGAAGACGGCTTCCCGCTTAGATGCTTTCAGCGGTTATCCGGTCCGAACGTAGCTAATCAGCGGTGCCCTTGGCAGAACAACTGACACACCAGAGGTTCGTCCATCCCGGTCCTCTCGTACTAGGGATAGATCTTCTCAAATTTCCAACGCGCGCAGCGGATAGGGACCGAACTGTCTCACGACGTTCTAAACCCAGCTCGCGTACCGCTTTAATGGGCGAACAGCCCAACCCTTGGGACCTACTCCAGCCCCAGGATGCGACGAGCCGACATCGAGGTGCCAAACCATGCCGTCGATATGGACTCTTGGGCAAGATCAGCCTGTTATCCCCGAGGTACCTTTTATCCGTTGAGCGACAGCGCTTCCACAAGCCACTGCCGGATCACTAGTCCCGACTTTCGTCCCTGCTCGACCTGTCAGTCTCACAGTCAAGCTCCCTTGTGCACTTACACTCGCCACCTGATTGCCAACCAGGTTGAGGGAACCTTTGGGCGCCTCCGTTACTCTTTGGGAGGCAACCGCCCCAGTTAAACTACCCATCAGGCACTGTCCATGAACCCGATCAGGGTCCTACGTTAGACATCCAAAGTGACCAGAGTGGTATTTCAACAATGACTCCACGAACACTAGCGTGCCCGCTTCACAGTCTCCCACCTATCCTACACAAGCCACTCCGAACACCAATACCAAACTGTAGTAAAGGTCACGGGGTCTTTCCGTCCTGCTGCGCGTAACGAGCATCTTTACTCGTAGTGCAATTTCGCCGAGTTCGCGGTTGAGACAGCTGGGAAGTCGTTACGCCATTCGTGCAGGTCGGAACTTACCCGACAAGGAATTTCGCTACCTTAGGATGGTTATAGTTACCACCGCCGTTTACTGGGGCTTAAATTCAGAGCTTCGCCGTGAAGCTGACCCTTCCTCTTAACCTTCCAGCACCGGGCAGGCGTCAGTCCGTATACATCGTCTTGCGACTTCGCACGGACCTGTGTTTTTAGTAAACAGTCGCTTCCCACTGGTCTCTGCGGCCTTCAACGCTCACGGAGTAAATCCGGTCACGCGTCCGGCCCCCCTTCTCCCGAAGTTACGGGGGCATTTTGCCGAGTTCCTTAACCACGATTATCTCGATCTCCTTGGTATTCTCTACCTGACCACCTGAGTCGGTTTCGGGTACGGGCGGCTGCAACCTCGCGTCGATGCTTTTCTCGGCAGCATAGGATCACTGAATTCCCCTTACGGGTACGCGTCGGGTCTCAGGCATACAGACGACGGATTTGCCTATCGTCAGCCCTACATCCTTACACCAGGATCACCTTACGGATACCATCGCCTGGCTCAGCTACCTTCCTGCGTCACACCTGTTCATACGCTAACCGCACCAGCATGGGGTCGAGCGTTAGACCGGCCCGTCTCACCCCGAAGGGATCAACAAGTGCCGGGTTAGGACTCTTAGCACCACTGGATTAGCTTGGGCGGTTGTTCGCCGGTACGGGAATATCAACCCGTTGTCCATCGACTACGCCTGTCGGCCTCGCCTTAGGTCCCGACTTACCCAGGGCGGATTAACCTGGCCCTGGAACCCTTGGTCTTTCGGAGGACGGGTTTCTCACCCGTCTTTCGCTACTCATGCCTGCATTCTCACTCGTGTGGCGTCCACGGCTGGATCACTCCGCCGCTTCACTCGCCACACGACGCTCTCCTACCACTCCGCACGACTGAACCACGAAGGCTTGTCTAGTGTGCGAAATCTACAACTTCGGCGGTGTGCTTGAGCCCCGTTACATTGTCGGCGCGGAATCACTTGACCAGTGAGCTATTACGCACTCTTTCAAGGGTGGCTGCTTCTAAGCCAACCTCCTGGTTGTCTGTGCAACTCCACATCCTTTCCCACTTAGCACACGCTTAGGGGCCTTAGTTGGTAGTCTGGGTTGTTTCCCTCTCGACGATGAAGCTTATCCCCCACCGTCTCACTGCTGCGCTCTCACTCACCGGCATTCGGAGTTTGGCTGACGTCAGTAACCTGTTGAGGCCCATCGGCCATCCAGTAGCTCTACCTCCGGCGAGAAACACGCAACGCTGCACCTAAATGCATTTCGGAGAGAACCAGCTATCACGAAGTTTGATTGGCCTTTCACCCCTATCCACAGCTCATCCCCTCCATTTTCAACTGAAGTGGGTTCGGTCCTCCACGACGTCTTACCGTCGCTTCAACCTGGCCATGGATAGATCACTTCGCTTCGGGTCTAGGACATGCGACTGAATCGCCCTATTCAGACTCGCTTTCGCTACGGCTACCCCACACGGGTTAACCTCGCCACATATCGCTAACTCGCAGGCTCATTCTTCAAAAGGCACGCCGTCACCCCTACAAAGGAGGCTCCGACGGTTTGTAAGCAAACGGTTTCAGGTACTATTTCACTCCCCTCCCGGGGTACTTTTCACCTTTCCCTCACGGTACTTGTCCGCTATCGGTCATCTGGGAGTATTTAGGCTTATCAGGTGGTCCTGACAGATTCACACGGGATTTCTCGGGCCCCGTGCTACTTGGGATACACATCCGGCCATAACACCATTTCGTCTACGGGGCTGGCACCCACTACGGCCCGGCTTTCAAACCGGTTCGACTATGATGCGCTGTAACCGTCCCAGTCCGGCAGAACTGAGTGACGTGTCCCACAACCCCGACCATGCAACGCCCGCCGGCTATCACACATGATCGGTTTAGCCTCATCCGTTTTCGCTCGCCACTACTCACGGAATCACATGTTGTTTTCTCTTCCTGTGGGTACTGAGATGTTTCACTTCCCCACGTTCCCTCTACCCGCCCTATATATTCAGGCGGGAGTCACCAGGTCACAAAAGCGCCTGGCGGGGTTTCCCCATTCGGAAATCCTCGGCTCACAGCTCGATTATCAGCTCCCCGAGGCTTATCGCAGATTTCTACGTCCTTCTTCGGCTCCAGATGCCAAGGCATCCACCGTTTGCTCTTAGAAACTTGACCACAAAGATTAAAATTGCGATCCAACGTCACACCGACACCACACCAGCCACCACAAGGGCAACCAACCGGTCTCGGATGACACGAATCTAAAGATGCTCGCGTCCACTGTGTAGTTCTCAACATACGATCGGCACCACACTCCCCCAAACCAAACCGGTCTGACATCATGCGGCCCAACGAAGGACCCAACGGCCCAACCCCTCCCAACACTCTCGTGTCAGCAGGAAGCCTGGTCCCTCAGGACCCAACAACGTGCACCAGCCAGCAGCTCCACCCCCGACCCGTTCCAACCAGGCGAACCCGGTGTACTGAAGATCGGAAGCATCACTCCCAACTGCACTGTCAATGTTCCACCCATGAGCTACCCGTCGGACACGTTCGGTCCGAATCAGGCGCCTGGACCAGCCACCACCCACCAAACGGTGAACAGCACTGACCAGATGCTCCTTAGAAAGGAGGTGATCCAGCCGCACCTTCCGGTACGGCTACCTTGTTACGACTTAGTCCTAATCACCGATCCCACCTTCGACGGCTCCTTCCACAAGGGTTAGGCCACCGGCTTCGGGTGTTACCGACTTTCATGACTTGACGGGCGGTGTGTACAAGGCCCGGGAACGTATTCACCGCAGCGTTGCTGATCTGCGATTACTAGCGACTCCGACTTCATGAGGTCGAGTTGCAGACCTCAATCCGAACTGAGACCGGCTTTTTGGGATTCGCTCCACCTTACGGTATCGCAGCCCTTTGTACCGGCCATTGTAGCATGCGTGAAGCCCAAGACATAAGGGGCATGATGATTTGACGTCATCCCCACCTTCCTCCGAGTTGACCCCGGCAGTCTCCTATGAGTCCCCGGCATAACCCGCTGGCAACATAGAACGAGGGTTGCGCTCGTTGCGGGACTTAACCCAACATCTCACGACACGAGCTGACGACAACCATGCACCACCTGTACACCGACCACAAGGGGGCGACCATCTCTGGCCGTTTCCGGTGTATGTCAAGCCTTGGTAAGGTTCTTCGCGTTGCATCGAATTAATCCGCATGCTCCGCCGCTTGTGCGGGCCCCCGTCAATTCCTTTGAGTTTTAGCCTTGCGGCCGTACTCCCCAGGCGGGGCGCTTAATGCGTTAGCTACGACACAGAAACCGTGGAAAGGTCCCTACATCTAGCGCCCAACGTTTACGGCATGGACTACCAGGGTATCTAATCCTGTTCGCTCCCCATGCTTTCGCTCCTCAGCGTCAGTTACGGCCCAGAGATCTGCCTTCGCCATCGGTGTTCCTCCTGATATCTGCGCATTCCACCGCTACACCAGGAATTCCAATCTCCCCTACCGCACTCTAGTCTGCCCGTACCCACTGCAAGCCCGAGGTTGAGCCTCGGGATTTCACAGCAGACGCGACAAACCGCCTACGAGCTCTTTACGCCCAATAATTCCGGACAACGCTTGCACCCTACGTATTACCGCGGCTGCTGGCACGTAGTTAGCCGGTGCTTTTTCTGCAGGTACCGTCACTTTCGCTTCTTCCCTACTAAAAGAGGTTTACAACCCGAAGGCCGTCATCCCTCACGCGGCGTTGCTGCATCAGGCTTTCGCCCATTGTGCAATATTCCCCACTGCTGCCTCCCGTAGGAGTCTGGGCCGTGTCTCAGTCCCAGTGTGGCCGGTCACCCTCTCAGGCCGGCTACCCGTCGTCGCCTTGGTGAGCCATTACCTCACCAACAAGCTGATAGGCCGCGAGTCCATCCCCAACCAAAAAATCTTTCCACCACCAGGCCATGCGACCAGTGATCATATCCAGTATTAGACGTCGTTTCCAACGCTTATCCCAGAGTCAGGGGCAGGTTACTCACGTGTTACTCACCCGTTCGCCACTAATCCGCCCAGCAAGCTGGGCATCATCGTTCGACTTGCATGTGTTAAGCACGCCGCCAGCGTTCGTCCTGAGCCAGGATCAAACTCTCCGTAAAAAATTACAACCAACACCGAAGTGTCAGCGAGTTGATCTTGACTGTTGACTGTCTACTGACAATCTTCAATCCAAAAGGAATTGCTTCATGACCCGACCAGCCGAAACCGATCGAGCACGAGGTCAATAAAATTGGCATTGACAATGTGCACGCTGTTGAGTTCTCAAGGACCAGACGCACTCCCCACACAACACCAACACGATGTCACGCCAGAGAGGCTG
>NZ_QKSF01000032.1:0-3683 GCF_003234045.1 Curtobacterium sp. MCPF17_047
CCGCGCCGTCGCGAAGGGCGTCCGGCGCACCGCGTCGAAGTTCGGCTCGCGCCTCGAACCGTTCATGGTCGTCGACGCCCAGTTCTACGAGGGCCGCTCGCTCGACATCGTCACGCAGGCGGAGTCCCTCGGCGCGTACGGCGCCCGCATCGTCGCCGACTACGGGGCGTACACCGCCGCGAGCGCGATGGTCGAGACCGCCGACCGACTGAGCGAGGCGGACGCCGGCCTGCAGCAGTACCTGCTGCTCGTCGGTGCACTGCGGTCGCTGTCGCGCGGTGAGCACCAGCCGAGTGCCACCCTCGACTCGTACCTGCTCCGCGCGATGAGCATCGCCGGGTGGGCGCCGTCCTTCAGCGACTGCGCCGTCACCGGGGAGCCCGGACCGCACTCGGCGTTCGTCGTGCAGCTCGGCGGGGTCGTGGCGGACTCGGCCGCGCCTCCCGGCACGCCGCGCCTGGACCCGGCGACGCTCGCCGTCCTCGGGCAGCTGCTGGCGGGGGACTGGGGCAGTGTCGACGTGACGGACGAGCGGACGAGATCGCGGGCCTCCGGCGTGGTCGCGGCGTACGCGCAGTGGCACCTGGAACGATCGCTCCGTTCGTTGCCGCACGTCGACCGCACCGAGCACCCGTCGCCGCTCGCGCCGCACCCCGGTGGTGTGCCGGCGGCGGTCGCAGCGGTGCCGGCGCCCGCCGTGCCGACGCCGGACGACCACGACCCCGTCCCCGGAGGAACCCGCGCATGAGCCCTCGCCGTCCCGCCGCCGAACCGGGTCCGTTCCTGCCCGTCGACTGGACGGGCGAGCAGCCCCCGGCGATCCCGAAGCGCTTCGTGCCGGGCCACGTGGCGATCGTGATGGACGGCAACGGCCGCTGGGCGAACCAGCGCGGACTCACCCGGGTCGAAGGGCACAAGGCCGGTGAGGCCTCACTGCTCGACGTCGTCGCCGGCGCGATCCAGATCGGCGTCACGCACGTCTCCGCGTACGCGTTCTCGACCGAGAACTGGAAGCGCTCGCCCGAAGAGGTCCGGTTCCTGATGGGCTTCAACCGCGACGTCATCCGCCGCCGTCGGGACCAGCTGCACGAGTGGGGTGTCCGGGTCCGCTGGGCCGGCCGGACCCCGAAGCTCTGGCGCAGTGTCATCGACGAGTTGCAGACCGCCGAGGAGATGACGGCCTCGAACGACGTCCTGACCCTGACGATGTGCGTCAACTACGGCGGCCGGAACGAGATCGCCGACGCCGTGCGCGGGATCGCGGACGACGTGGCGGCCGGACGCCTGAAGCCGAGCCAGGTCACCGAGAAGACCCTGGCGAAGCGGTTGTACGTTCCCGAGTTGCCGGACGTCGACCTGTTCCTCCGCAGCTCGGGCGAGCAGCGGACCAGCAACTTCCTGCTCTGGCAGTCGGCGTACGCCGAGATGGTGTTCCTCGACCGGCTCTGGCCCGACTTCCGGCGCACCGACCTCTGGGGTGCGATCGAGGAGTACGCCAGCCGCGATCGTCGCTACGGCGGCGCGGTCGACACGCCGACCGCGTAGGCACGGGGGTCGGTCGCGCGTCAGGCGAGGAGGTGCGCCGCCGACCGCACCGCTTCCAGCGCCGCCCGGACGCTCGGCACGCGCTCCGCCCCGCGGGCCACGACCACCTCGACACGTCGGGCGAGGTCGTCGTCCACGGGGTCGATCGCGACATCGGCGGGGATGACCGTCGTCGCGAGCGCCAGCCGGGGGAGCAGCGCCACCCCGAGCCCGGCGGCGACGAGTCCGACGACCGCGGCCGCGTTGTCCGTCTCCAGGACGATCTCCGGCGTGAACCCCGCCGTCGCGCACGAGGCGAGCAGGTGGCCGCGGCACCGCGGACACCCGCCGATCCAGCGGGCGTCGCGGTGGGACGCGAGGTCGACGGCGGTGGAGCCGGCGGGGCGGACAGGATCAGGGCCTCCCGGCAGGCCGGCACCGTCCGCAACGACCGGCGTCACCAGGGCGAGCGGGTCACGCCCGAGCGGACGGGTGACGAGCCCCGGGTCGGGGACGGCCCCGACCTCGTCGCCGTCGTAGGTGAAGGTGAGTGCGACGTCGACCTCGCCGCCGCGCAGCAGATCGAGTGCCTCGGGCGGTTCGACCTCGACGTACGAGGTCGTCACGCCCGGAGCCGTCACCGCCATCCGGGCGAGCACCGCGGGCACCAGGGCGGACGAGGCACTCGGGAACCCGGCCAACCGCACGCGCCCACGGGTGAGCCCGCCGACGGCGTCGAGGTCCTCGCGGGCGGCGGTCAGTGCGGCCTGCACGTGCAGGGCGTGGTCGGCGAGCACCTGCCCGGCGTGCGTGAGGGTCGCGCCGCGTCCACCGCGCAGGACGAGCGCGTGCCCGAGACGCAGTTCCGCCCGGGTGAGCAGCTGGCTGACGGCCGGTTGACTCGACCCGAGCGCGACGGCAGCGCGGGTGATCGACCCGCTGTCGGCGACGGCTCGGAGGACGCGGAGCAGCTGCGGGTCGATGTCGTCCATCACGCGATGTTACCGGTGGCACAACGAACCTGCTCTGGCGTGATGGCTCCGGTGGAGGGACCCTGTCGGACATGGACTCGTTCCCCACGGACTCGTTCCCCGCCGGCCGCGGGTACCCGGCTGCGTGCACCGCCGGCCTCCCGTCGCGCGGCACCCTCGCCGCGCAGCGCGCAGACCTCGACGCCTGGTCACGCGCCGAGACCTCGCCGGCCCACTACGGCGCCCTCGTCGAGGAGGGGCGCGCGCTCTTCGCGGACCTGGTCGACGTCCCGGCAGCGCGGGTCGCCACCGGATCGCAGACCTCGGTGATGGCCGCCGTCGTCGCCGACGCCCTGCCCGACGGCGCCGAGGTGGTCGTCCCCGACGGCGACTTCAGCTCCGTCGTCTTCCCCTTCCTGGCGCAGGCACACCGCGGCGTCCGGGTCCGGAGCGTCCCCCTGGTCGAACTCGCCGCGTCGATCGGCCCGGACACCGCGCTCGTCGCCTGGTCCGCCGTGCAGTCCGCCACCGGTGTCGTCACCGACCCCGACCCGGTCGTCGCCGCGGCCCGACGCGTCGGCGCACTCACGCTCTGCGACCTCACGCAGGCCGCCGGCGTCCTCCCCGTGTCCGCCGCCCCCTTCGACGTCACCATCACCCACGCCTACAAGTGGCTCTGCGCACCCCGCGGGGTCGCCTTCATGACGCTCTCCGACACCGCGCTCGGCCGACTGCGGCCCGTGCAGGCCGGGTGGTACGCGGGGCAGGACGTCTGGTCCTCCTGCTACGGGCCCGCCATGCGGCTGGCCGACGACGCCCGCCGCTTCGACGTCTCGCCGGCCTGGCAGGCGTGGCCCGGCGCGGTCGCCGCCCTCCGGCACGCCGCCGCGCTCGACGCGCACTCGACCTGGAGGCACGCCACCGGTCTCGCAGACCGGCTCTGCGACGCGCTGGGGGCGCCTCGGCAGGGGCAGCGTTCGGGCGGGCAGGCGATCATCACCTTCCCGGACGCCGACGGCACCGGGCTGCGTGCGCTCACCGCCGCAGGACTCACCGCATCGGGGCGGGCCGGACGGCTGCGGATCGCGTTCCACCTCTGGAACGACGAGGCCGACGTGGGCGCCGTGGCGGCGGCGCTGGCGGGGGTGGAGCCGGGCGCGTCGAGCAGGTGAGGCGTCCGGCCCGCCC
>NZ_QKSF01000033.1:0-890 GCF_003234045.1 Curtobacterium sp. MCPF17_047
AGGGAAACGCCCGGTCACATTCCGAACCCGGAAGCTAAGCCTCTCAGCGCCGATGGTACTGCAAGGGGGACCTTGTGGGAGAGTAGGACGCCGCCGGACTTCTTTTCATGAAAACCCCTGACACGGGGAGCATCCGCTCCCCATGTCAGGGGTTTTCTGCATTCCACTTGCTGTCCATTTCGCCGTCGAGTCCACCATCGGCATCCTGAGGGAGCATGCGGCCCTCCACCGTCGCGGTTGGGTGAGTGAGCTCGCGGGCAGCGAACTCGTGCAACTTTTGTTGCCTCGAGGTTGAGGGCCGACGGGAGTGATGGTGATGATGAGCTGCAGCTGCACTGGGAGCTGACTGCTGTCGAGCGATGGCAGGCTCCTGTCGTCCGTGGCACTTCTCCGTTCCTCGCGTCAACTGACGTGATCGCCGAGCAGAGTCTCGAAGCCCGGGGCCCGGAAGCGTCGCTCTGGACGCTCGCCTTTGCCGTTACAGCCGGAGCTCGCAGCGTGCGGTCCAGCCCTGATCCTCACGAGTAGCTTCGTGCTGTTGCTCGAGTCCTGCGGTGTCACGGAAGGGTCCCTTGCCAGTGCGCCCGCACCGGGCCGTCAGGTGCTTTTCCGCGACCGCGCTGGTGAAGCGGGGCGCCGGCGACGGTGGCTTGGCGTCACTTCGCGGCAGTTTCTGGTCGTTGCGATCGTCCAGGAAGAGGGCGATCATCGGCCCAGAGCCCAGAGCCCAGAGCCCAGAGCCCGGAGCCCGGAGCCCGGAGCCCGGAGCCCGGAGCCCGGAGCCCGGAGCCCGGAGCCCGGAGCCCGGAGCCCGGAGCCCGGAGCCCGGAGCCCGGAGCCCGGAGCCCGGAGCCCGGAGCCCGGAGCCCGGAGCCCGGAGCCCGGAGCCC
>NZ_QKSF01000034.1:0-779 GCF_003234045.1 Curtobacterium sp. MCPF17_047
CGGGTGGCCCCGAACCACTGTCACAAGCCGGGAAACACCCGCAGCGCTCACCAGCAGCTCACCGCTGGTTCTCCACCCCTTCGCGGGGTGTGTTCGGCGCGCTGTCACCCACCGCGCCGAGCGCGACAAGCAAAGGAATGAAGACATGCGCAAGTCCCTGAAGACCTCGATCACCCTCGCCACGACCGGAGCCCTCGTCCTCGGCGGCGCCGCGTTCGGTGTGTCCGCCGCGAACGCGTCGACCCCGACCGTGCACACCGTCTCCTCCAGCTCCGCCGCGAAGATCCCCGCACCGGTCGCCTCGGTCCCCGAGGTCCTCGGCGGCGACACCTCCGTCGCCCTCGACAAGGGCTTCACCGACGCCCTCACCTCCCTGAAGCTGACCCCGGGCGTCTCCGGCAACGCCACCCTCGCCGACGGCGCCGTGTCGTTCCCGATCACCTCCGGCTCGGTCACCTACTGGAGCCCGGACGGCAAGTACCGCCCCTACGTGCAGGGCCTGCTGAACCACGACGACTCCGGCCTGACCCTCAAGGCCGGCGACACCACCGTCACGCTCGAGAACTTCGTCGTGAACCCCGGCTCCTCGAAGCTCTACGGTGACGTCCTCGTCAACGGCAAGGTCGCCGCCCCGAACGCGTACCTGTTCTCCCTCCACGGCGGCTCGCTCAAGCCGCTGCAGCTCGAGGGCGACAACGCGATCCTGACCGGCACCACCGTCCACGTCTCCGCCGACGCCGCGAAGCTGCTCAACGACACCTTCAAGACCGACGCCGTCA